>NZ_JBHYJB010000008.1:0-7990 GCF_042740175.1 Streptomyces sp. NPDC059009
AACGGCTCCACCACAGCCCACGCCGGATCGGTCAACTCATGACGACGCACCACGAGATACCCAACGAGCCAACCGACTTTGCGGACACGACCTAGGGCCGCTCGGACGGCTTCGGTGCCTCCCGGGCGGGCCCGACGGAGAGGTAGGTGGTGCGCTGGATGAGGTCCCCGGCCCGGAGTTTCCGCTTTCCCCAGGACAGGCCGTCGTTGCGCGCCGTGTCCACGGACTCCAGCACGTGGAACGTCCCGGCGTCGATGATCAGCCGCCGGTGCCAGGTACCGGCGTCCAGCTCGACGGCCGTGCCGGAGCGCCCGGTGCTGTCCTTCACCCGCTCCTTCACCCGCGCCCCGGGAATCTTGGTGAGCACCTTGAACAGCGCGGCCCGCAGCTGCGGTTCGGCGGGCGACTGCGTGAGCAGCTCCTCGATGCCGTTGTAGAGGCCCTCTTCGGCGTCGTCCCCGGTGGCCTTTCCGACGAGCCGGGCCCGCAGCGCCGCCGGGTCGGTGGGCAGCTTCCTGAGGTCGTCCCACAGGATCGAGTTGCCGCAGATCACGTAGGACATCCCTCCCTTGACCTCGGCGGGGTAGTCCCGGACCAGGCCGTTGGCGCCCTGCTCACGCGTGCCGTTCCGGCTCAGCCAGACGGTCTTGTGCGTCCCCTCCGGCCGCTGGGCCTTGCCGCTGCTCCGCGCCCACTCGAGGGTCCGCACCTTCCAGTACGGCGCCATTTCCGTCCGCTGCGCCGCCGGGGAACTCCGCTCACCCCCGAAGTCCGACCACGGCTGGACCGCGACGCCCAGCGCGATCGCCACGACCGCCGCCACCGAGACGAACACGGGAAGGCGCCGCCGCCACGTCCGCACCGCAACGACCGCGGGCTCTGGCTCCCATGCGAGCTCGACTGCCGGACCGCCCCCCTCCTGCGCCTGGCGGGCCGCCGACCGCACCGCGGCCAGCGCCGCGGCGACGGTGTCGGCCGAGGGCGGCGATACCTTCCCCGCGGCCCTCAGCTCCCCGGCGCCGGGGAAGTCGAGGAGGTCCCTGTCGTTCATGTCCTGCTGCCCGGTCATGCGAGGTCTCCAGTCAGGTAGAGCGGGGCGGATGGGCCGAGCGCCGTGCGCAGCCGGGTGCGTGCCCGGTGCAGCCGCGACCTGGCCGTGCCTGCGGGAACGCCGACGACGGCCGCGGCCTCAGTGGGGCTGAGCTGCTCCCACGCGATCAGGAGCAGCAGCTCCCGCTCCACGGCCGGCAGCTCGGCCAGGATCTGGCGCATCAGCGGCGCGACCGCCGCCGCGTCCAGCCTCCGGTCGACGGCGTGCCACGGGTCGCTGCTCGCCTCTGCGGCGAGCGCGACGGCGGCCGCGGGCCGCTCCTGCCCGCGCCAGTGCGCGGCCAGCACATTGCGGGCCACCCCGAAGAGCCACGCCCTCACCGGCCCGCGGGCCGCGTCGTAGGTGCCGCGCGCCGCGTAGGCCCGCAGCCACGCCTCGGCCAGCAGATCATCCGCCGCGCCGGGCGCCCGGCGCGAGAAGTAGCCGTGCAGCGCCCTCGAGTGGCGCTCCACGAGTGGTTCGAAGGCCGACGCGTCGCTTCCCGAGCGCGCCAGCAGTTCCTCGTCCCTTGTCACGGACCTCCCCTTCCACGGGCCACGCCTTCCGCGGCCCCCTCCCCCTTCTTGTGTCCGCCCCGCAAAAGCGTTCGCGCCCCGGACGCCGGCCGCGTGCGGCCACGTGCGATGCCGTCGACACGACACACGATGAGGTTCAGCAGTTCCACCAGAGAGTCATGATCTCGCGCTGCCGATGACCGAGCCGCGCGGGTCAGCGGCCTCCCTCGGCGCTGCACACCGCGCCGTGCCCGTCGTCATGTGCGGGCTGCCCGTTCAACACTCTGCTCGGCTGACAGCCGGACCAGCCCACGCACAGACGGAGCCCGACCCCGTTCTGATCGGCTTCGTCAGCTGAACACGCAGGCCGGGTGTTGCTGCGCAGCTGATGTTCAGCCGTGCGGCGCCTGATACACGGCAGTCGCAGGACGGACGGAGAGCTCGGACACCCTGCTTCATGTACAGAGACACACACGAAGCAGGAGTTGTCATGGTCGCCTCCCGTCACCCCTTGCGCCAGACCGCCGAGATCTCCGTACGTGCCGGTCTGGCGGCGGGCCGCTTCGTGGACGCCACCGTGGCCGGCGTGCACAGGCTGGGTTCCGCTACCGCACTGCCCTGGCCGCACGAGGGGCAGGCGAGCGTGATGGTGGTCGGCGGCGGCAGCCTGGGCACCGTCGGCTCACAGCAGCCGGTCCCGATCGCCAGCATCACCAAGCTGATGACCGCTCTGGTGGTGCTGCGGGAGCATCCGCTGCGGCTGCGGGAGGCCGGCCCGCTGGTCCGCATCGACGCTGCCGCGGCGAGTGAGTCGGCCTCGGAGATCGAGTCCGTGGTGCCGGTGGCGGAGGGGCAGTCGATATCGCTGCGGGTCCTGCTGGAATATCTGCTGGTCCCCTCGGGCAACAACATCGCCCGGCTGCTCGCCCGCTGGTGCGCCGGTTCGGAGGCCGCGTTCGTGCGGCGGATGAACGAGACGGCCGCAGCGCTCGGCATGAACAGGACGACCTTCACCGGCTCCTGCGGCATGGATCCGGGAAACTGCAGTACGGCCGAGGACCTCCTGCTGCTGGCCCGTGCCGCGATGGACGAGGAGACTCTGCGGACCGTCGTGGCCACCCCTGTCGTCCTGCTGCCCGACGGCGCCGCGGGGCACACCACGAACCGCCTCCTGGGGCGCCACGGCGTGGTCGGGTTGAAGACCGGGACCACCACCCCGGCCGGCGGCAATGTGCTGTGGGCCGTGACCGTTGACGTCCACGGCACGCAGCGGCTGGTGCTGGGAGCGGTCCTGGCCCAGCGGGCCGGCCGGTCCCCGGTGCGCGCCCGCGCCGCGGTCTGGGCGCAGACGGAACGGATGGTCAAAGCCATCCGGCGGGCCGCGACGGAGCTACCCGTCACCGAGCCCCCGGGCACGGATCCCGCACCCGCCGCACCCGCCGCAACGACGCTCCTCGGGCACCCCTGCCGGTGACCGCCGCCGACGCCCTGGGTTACCGCGGAGGACCCTGGTGATCGATCGCATCGCCGGGGTCCTCCGCTGTGTTGTGCTGTCCGGCAGGTGGCGGGGGCGTCAGCGGGTGAACATGCACTGATCGTCGCCCGCGCCGAGCATGCAGGGCAGGGCGACGCGGTCGAGGGAGAAGGCTTCGCCGGGGGCCTTCGGGCCGGAATCAGAAGGCGGGCGCCCTCGGCACACAGGGAGCCGTCGGGGCTGAGGGGTCCAGGGCCCGCTTGACCAGTCCGATCGCACGCGGGCTGTACGTCATGCTCAGATGGGCGGAGAAGTCGACGAAGCACCCCTCCTGCAAGGTGATGTTCTGCACCGTCGCTCCGGGGCCCGCTGCCATGAACGTGCTCTGCCAGGGGGTGGTGATCTCGTCGTACTTCGTGCCGATCACGGTGTAGTCGACCCCGGGAACGGTGTCGCCGTCAGCGTTGAGCTCCTTGATGAAGTCGGATTTCCAGTACTGCTGGATGCCCGCCTTCCCGAGGGGCTTCTCCCCGGCTTCCAGCATATGGAGCGCGTCGGCGAGGGTCTCGATGCCGCTCATGGTGGTGCCGTGGTTGGTCGCGCCGAGCTGGATGACCTTCTTGACCTTGTTCTTCGAGGGGTCGGCCGTGTTCGCGCCCCCGTCGGCCTTGAGGTACCAGCGGGACAGGGTCCCGCCCTGGGAGTGGCCGACGAGGTCCACCTGGCCGGAGCCGCTGGCAGCGCGCACCTTGTCCACGAAGGCGGCCAGCTCCTTGGAGGACTTCCTGATGTCTCCGTAACCCTTGACGGTGGGAGCGAGAGCCACTCCGGCGTCGTCGGTGTCGCCGTAGTCGAGGGCGTAGACGCAGTAGCCCTGGGCCTTCAACTCGGGGGACATCCGGGCCCAGTTGTTGTAGCGGTTCTCGTAGGTGCCGTGCACGAGGACGACCGGACGCGGGTGGGCGGCGCTGGGACGGCAGTTCCAGTCGTTGGCTCCCGGCGGATCGATGTCGAGGTGGGCGATGGAATGGAACATGGCGGGAAGGAAATTCTCCTGCCAAGGGCCGGTCTCCGCTGCCGCGGTCGTGGAGGTGGCCAAGACCGTCGCCGTGGCGGTGGCGCAGACGACGGTGACGTATCTGGATATGTGCAAGACGGCTCCTGAGAAGTGCGGACCTCGGGCAACGCGCGATGTTTCCCATGAGTGCCAATCAAGGAGGACACCTCGGGTGACCTCCCGGCGTCCCCAGCAGATGACGCACCGTCAGACCCCCGCCCCGGTACCGCCCGAGGAACATCCCGGACCGTCGGCCCCGTGCCCCCCTGTTGACCTTCCGGGCCCTCAGTATGCACGCCGAGGCGGGAGTGCCTGAAGGGTCTGAAGGGAGGGAAACACCGACCCCGAAGGGGTAGGCGGCCCCCTGAGCCCCGCCGAGCCGCCGTGAGCCCGGGGTGCCGACCGGAGATATTCTCGTACGCCAGCGAGATCGGCCCCACCAGGAGAGTGCACGTACATATGGAGTTCCAGCTCCTTGGGCCCGTGGCCGTCAACGGCGGGACAGGACCCGTGCCGCTCGGGCCCGCCAAGCGGCGCAGCCTGCTCGCGATGCTGCTGCTGCGCTCCCCGGCTCCGGTCTCCGTCGACGCGCTCACCGAGGCGCTGTGGGAGGACGAGCCGCCCCTGCACTCGCGCACCGTCATCCAGGGCCATGTCTGGCGGCTTCGCGTACTGATCACCGAGGCGGGTCTGGACGCGTACGACGTCGAACTCACCACACAGGGGCAGGCGTACGCGCTGCGGCTGCCCGAGACGCTGCTCGACGCCCGCCGGTTCGAGGACCTGGTGAAGCTGGCACGGCGCCAGCGCGATCCGTCGGACGCGGCGCTGATGCTGCGCGAAGCACTCGCGCTGTGGCAGGGGCCCGCGCTCAACGGGACGGTCGCCACCGCCCCGCTGCTCGCCGCCGCGGCCGTCCTGGAGGAGAGCCGGCTCGCCGCGGTCGAGCAACTGGCCGCCGTGTACGGGGAGTTGATGGAACACGAGCAGGCCGTGAGGCTGCTGAGCGCGGAGGCCGTCACGCAGCCGCTGCGCGAACCGCTGATCGCGGCTCTGATCCGGGCCCTGCACGGGGCGGGCCGGCAGTCGGACGCTCTGGAGCATTACCACCGCACCCGCAAGGAACTAGCCGACGCGCTGGGCGTCGATCCGGGACCGGCGCTGCGGGCGGCGTACGGGGAGGTCCTGGAGGCGGACGCGGTCGCCGAGGGCGGCACGGGCAGCGCCGCCGCGCCCGTATCCGTGGCGGCCCCTGATCTGCTGCCCAGGCCGCCGCGCGGATTCCACGGCCGCGGGGCCGAACGCGCGCAGCTGACCCGCGCCACCGCCACCACGTCGCCCGTCGCCCTGGTCACCGGCCCGGCCGGGGTCGGCAAGACCTCGCTGGCCGTGCACTGGGCCCACGACCACGCCGACGCCTACCCGGACGGCCGTCTCTTCGCCGACCTGCGCGGACACAGTGGCGCCGAGCTCGTCCAGCCCATCGACGTACTCCGGGAGTTCCTGCTCGCGCTCGGCGTCGACGCCGCGGCCGTGCCCGCGTCGCAGGAGGCCGCGGCGGCGCTGTTCCGGTCCCTGGTCAGAAAGCGTCAGCTGCTCGTCGTGCTCGACAACGCCCGGGACTCCGCGCAGATCCGTCCGCTGCTGCCCGGCGGCGACGCCTGCGCCACCGTCGTCACCAGCCGTACCCGCCTGGACGCCGTGATGGCCGAGGACTGCGCGACGCCCGTCCCCCTCGAGGTACTCGACGAGGACGACGCGGCGGGCCTGCTCGCCGAGGCCCTGGGCGATGGCCAGGATCCCGACGCCATACGGGAAGTCGCCAGGCTCTGCGACGGCCTGCCGCTGGCCCTGCGCATCGCCGCCGCCCGGCTCAAGGGCCGCCGCCACTGGACCGCCGCCGACCTTGCCGCCGAACTCGCCGACGAGCACGGCCGGTTGGCGCTGCTGTCCGCGGAGAACACCGGGGTGGAAGCCGCGCTGCGCGCCTCCGTCGCCTGCCTCGACGCCGCCGACGCCGCGCTGCTCGGCGCGCTCGGGCACTCCTTCGCCCGGGAGAGCGACGCGTACGCCGCCGCGGCCGCCGCCGGGATCGGACTCGCCGAGGCCCGAACGGGACTCGACCGGCTCGCTGCGGCGCACCTGGTCCAGGAGGCAGGACCGGGCCGCTACAGCCTGCACGACCTCGTACGGCTCTACGCGCGCGGACTGCCCCGCGCCGAAGGGGCCGACGCGGTCACCCGCCGCCTGGTCGACCACTGGCTGCGGGCCCAGCACGCCGCCGTGGACATGTTCGACCCCACCGGCGCGCGGACCATTGCGCTGCCCGAAGGTTTCGACGCAGGGCTACCCGTACCTCGGTTCGCCGAGCGCGACGCCGTGTTCGGCTGGTTCCTCAGGGAGCAGGAGTCGCTGATGGCCGCGGTGTCGGCCGCGGCCCGGCCCGGCGACGAGGACCGCACCTGGCGGATCGCCGCCCTGTTGTGGCCGCTCGTCCACTGGCACCCGCACCCCGGCTGGCAGCAGCCCCTGCACACGGCCCTCGCCGCCGCCGAGCGGATCGGCAGCACCGAGGGCATCGGCTGGCTGCGGGCCGTCACCGGCATGCTGTTCGTGGAGACCGGACAGTTCGCGCGCGCCGAGCCCCTGTTGGCCGGTGCGGTGGCGCCGCTGCGCACCTTCGCCCCCGAGGTCTCCTGCCAGGTCCTCGTCCTGCTCGCCATCGCCCGCCACCGGCACGGCGACCCGGCCGGCATGCTCGACGCGCTGGCGGGCGCCGCGCGCGACGCCCGTACGGCCGACCATCCCATCGCCGTCACCCTGGAGCACTACCACGCCACCCATGCCGCCCTGGCCCAGGGCGACTTCGCGGCGGCGGCCGAGCACACGGCCCGCTGCATCGCCGCCATCCCGGAGAACGAGATCGCCGGCTGGCGCCCGCTCATCTGGGAGTCGTACGGCCTCGCACTGCACTACAGCGGGCGGCACCAGGAGGCCCGCGAGGCGCTGCTCGCCGCGGTCGCCGCCAACGAGGAGGAGGATCTCCCGGCCCGTACGGTACGGGCACTGATACGGCTCGGGGAGGTCGCCGCGGTGCTCGACGAGCCGCTCTCCGAGGCCGCATACCGGGCCAGAGCGGAACAGCTCCAGAAGTCCCTCACACGGCCTTGACCAGCCCTTCATCTGCAGAAACGGCTCGTTAGTGGACTGTTAGCGGAACGCCAGCGGCGGGCGGCAAGGTCGTGACTGTCAACAAACCTAACCACCACCACAGGGGGACCCAGGATCATGCCTACCGCTCTGCGCAGGAACACCACGCTCGCCATCGCCGCCGCCGCGTTGCTCGGCTTCTCGCTGACCGCCTGCAACGACGGCGAGGGCGCCAAGGACAGCGGCGCCGACGGCTCGTCGGCGAGCGCGAGCGCCTCCGCCGACCCGGGCACGGAATCCACCGCGTCCGCCCCGGCCGCCTCGAAGGGCTCGGGTTCGTCGGGCTCGGGTTCGTCGGACTCGTCGGGCTCAGGTTCGTCCGGCTCCACCGGCTCGGGTTCGTCCGGCTCCACCGGCTCGGGTTCGTCCGGCTCCACCGGCTCCGGCGTCGGCTCGGACTCCGGCGGCCCGGGCGACGACACAGGAGCCCACGGAGAGTGCATCAACTCCGGTACCGACGGCTGCTTCACCGGCACGCTCTCGTACCTGGCCGAGTACAAGATGATGGTGGGCAAGCAGGCTTTCGACGTCGACGACAGCACCCAGATCCGCGGGGGCGCCCCCAGAGGGGGCGCCGCCGAACGTTTCATCAGCCCCCAACAACAACTGGGCGCCCCCCCCGGAAACAACCACCACCACGTGAA
>NZ_JBHYJB010000008.1:8000-16741 GCF_042740175.1 Streptomyces sp. NPDC059009
TTCGCTCCGCCCCCAAACCCCCCTCCCCCGGGGCCCCGCCCCGATGGGGGGCCCCCGCCGACGGTTCCGTCACCGCCGACAACAACGTGGGCACCACCCCGTGCACCTACGACCAGCTCGTGAAGGCCGCCAAGATGGGCACCGTCAAGGTGCGGGTCGTCAAGGGCTCGGACGGCACTGCCTCGACGGTGAAGGAGATCTACCACCCCTGAGCCTGACTCGGTCGGGGATCTTGGGGTTACGGGCCACACAGCCCGCTCGCGCAGTTCCGGGAATCCCTGCGCACGGGTGGCCGGCACGCCCGGCGGCCCTTGGCGGCCGGGCCGGAAGCCGGTCCCGCAGCAGAGGCAAGACGCGAACATCGCCCGGCCGGGCGGCGGATCTGCTCAGCTCCTGGGCATGGAGGGACCAGCCGCCGCCCTGCTGGGGGCCGGGCTCGGGACACCGGCCGGCTTGTTCGGCAGCGTGATCAACTCGGTCACGCAGCGATCCCCGATGCGGTTTTGGACAGACACCGGACCGCGGCCGGCACCGGGACGTGACCCGGCGCTCGGCCTCCTACGACGTCATCGGGGCCACTCAGAGGCCCGTCAGCGAGGCACCCGGCAGCGTGCGCGAGCACACGGTCGCGGATGAACGCAGATGGTCGAGAACAGCGTGCGGGACCACGCGACGGTGGGTGAATCTTGAGATCCCATCGCCTAGCCCCAGGAGCAGGACATGCCAGGGCTCTCGGTTCTCCATCGGCTCCGTCCGTTCGGTCGGGCTGCCGCGACACTGATGACGGCCTGTGTGCTGGCCGTCGCCTGGGCCGGGGGCGCCGGTGCGGCCGATGGCCGGACGGTGGCCGATCCGGTGTCCGAGGCGAAGAAGCTGGCGACCCCCTTCCTCCCGGGGGCCAACGACTGGAGCTGCAAGCCCGGCGCGAAGCATCCGCGCCCGCTGGTCCTGGTGCACGGGACACTCTCACTCAGGGAGGAGTTCCTGCTGACCGCCCCCCTGTACAAGAAGGCGGGCTACTGCCTGTTCGCCCTGGACTACGGCAGAGAACCCCTGACGGGACTCCTCATCGGCGGTACCGGTCCGATGACCGAGTCCGCCAGGCAACTGGCCACCTTCGTCGACGGCGTCCTGGCCGCCACCGGCACGCGCCAGGTCGACATCGTCGGATACTCCCAAGGCGGCGTGCTGCCGCGCCAGTACATGAAGTTCGAGGGCGGCGCCCGCAAGGTGCACACCTTCGTGGGCATCTCGCCGCCCAACCACGGCGGCCGGGTGGAGCTGCTCGACGCTCTGCTCGACGAGCAGCCCTGGCTCAAGGCGATGTTCAAGGGATTCTTCGACCCCCTGAACAAGTTCGGGGACAAGCTGCCCGTGCCCTGCCGCGCCTGCACCGACCAGCTCGCCGGATCCGGGTTCATGCACAGGCTCAACCAGGGCGGCGACACCGTCCCCGGAGTGTCCTACACGGTGATCGTGTCCAAGAGGGACGCCTTTCTCGGCCGTTACCAGGACCACTTCCTGAAAGGGCCGAACGTCCACAACATCGTGCTCTCCGACATCTGCCCGCTGCGCTTCCCCGGGCATCTGGCGATGATGCACGACGCCGTGGCGGCCCGGCTCGCACTGAACGCCCTCGACCCGGCCCACGCCGTGAAGCCCTCCTGCTGATTGCCGCCGGTCGGCCCCTGAACGGTCGTGGGCAGGGTCAGCGAGGACGTGGGGCCAAGAACCTGACACTCCCCCGATCCGCACACTCCCGCAGTCCACGTCCGTGCTGACCGCGTGCCGTGTCGCGGACCGGTGTTGCCGGGCGCTTCTTCACGCCGGCCCCGGGGGCACGTCATCCGCCTGCGGCGTCCTCGGCCTCCCAGCGCAGCAGGTCGCCCGGCTGGCACTTGAGCACCTCGCAGAGCGCGGCGAGCGTCGCGAAGCGCACCGCCTTGGCGCGGCCGTTCTTGAGCACCGCCAGGTTGGCGGGCGTGATCCCGACCCGGTCCGCGAGCTCGCCCACGGACATCTTCCGCCGGGCCAGCATCACGTCGATGTCGACGGCGATCGGCATCAGATCACCGTGTCCAACTCGGCCCGCATCCGCGTCGCTTCGACGTCGCGCGCGACGGCCTGGGCGAGCAGCATCCGCAGCACGAGCACGATGAGCGCGACCCCGAGGATGGCCACGCCGACCCCGCCCATGATGAGGGTGACGCCCGGGTCGTCCCGCTGGCCCGGAGCGTTGAGGGCCGTGACCGCGAACCACAGCAGGGCGGCCGCCACGATCGCCCCGATCACGACGTCCACGTACCGGAAGGCGGCGTGGGAGAACACGGTTCCGCGCCGCACCATCGTCACCAGCCGCCATACGCAGACCAGGGCCAGCTGGGCCGACATCATGCCCAGGATCGTGATCACGCGCAGCGGGTTCAGCGGGAGCGACCCATCCTCCGGGTCGGTGGCCAACGCCCACACCATCATGGCCTGTACGAACACGGTGCCGACGAGCACCACCGCGAGCACGGTGAGCAGCGCGCGCACTGTCAACTTCCCCATGACCCACCCTTCCATTGAATTGCGATGGGAATCTATCGAGTTTCGATAGGTGAGGCAAGGTCTGGGGCCTGATTCGCACTATGGCGGGAGCCCTCCCCCGCAGCGCAGCGGTGGCGCGAACCGCCTTGATCCCAGCCTCGGGCAGCACTGTCCGGCATCGGCGGCACGCAGAGCACCTCCTGGGCGGACCACGGCGTCACCACCGGCATCTGGCGGCTGCTCGACGCCCTCGGCAACAGACTGTCCGCAGCTACTCCTGGTCGCCCAGCGGGTGGGCCAGGAGTTGCGTGAACGCCAGCTCGGCCGCTCCGGCCAGTGCGGCGTCCGGCCGGGTGCCCAGGCGGTGAACGGTGCCGCGTACGCGCGCGACGACCGAAGCGGCGAGGGCCTGGGTGATCTGCTCGTGTGCGGCGGTGGCCAGGAGCGCGAGCATCCCGGTGAAGACCACCTCGTCGGGGCCGACGGTGTTGGTCACGCCGGTCAGGGCGGTGGCCAGGTGCTCGGCGAGGCCGCGGACGACGGGTGCCTGCGCCGGGGCGGCGAGCGCCGCGCGTACCTGCTCGTCGAGTTCCGCTTCGGTCAGGCCGGGGCTGTCGTCGAGACCGAGGGCGGTGAGCAGGGCGGGCCCGCCGACGTACAGCTCCAGGCAGCCGCGAGAGCCGCAGGCGCAGGCAGGGCCCTCCGGGTCGACACACAGGTGCCCGATCTCCAGGGTCTGCGCCTGGTCGGCCACGCCGACGAGCGCGGAGCCCATGCCGTGCCGTTCGCCGGTGACGGCGAGGAGGGCACCGCTGCCGGGCCGGTACTCGCCGATTGCGGTGGCGGTGGAGTCCCGTACCAGCGTGAGGGGCAACTGGCCTTTCGCGTACGCCGCTTCGGGCAGCGCCGCGTGCACCTGTGCAACGAGATCGACGGGGTCGGACCAGCCCACGACAAGCGAGATCTGCACGACGCCGGAGTCCTCGTCGACCATGCCGGGAAAGGCGAGCCCGAGTCCGGCGCACCGCTCCCAGTCGCCGCCGAGCATGCGGTGCGCCAATTGCGCGATGTGTGCGCTCAGTTCGTCCGGCGGCATGCCGTGCAGGTCCGCCCGGCACACCACCACATCCCCCTGCCTGCGCAGGCCGAGACCGTAGGCCGCGCCCCGCAGTCCGGTCGCCTCGACCTTCACCGCGAGGGCGAGGGGGCCGTCCGGGGCGGGCTCGAGCAGCACGGAGGGCCGCCCCGTACCGACCGCCCGCTGTTCGCCGCTGCGGATCAGCCCGGCCGCCTCCAGCTGCGTGGCGGCGTGCCCGGCAGCACTGCGGGCAAGTCCGGCCCGTTCGGTGGCGGCGGCGCGGGTGAGCGGGCCGTGCCGGTGCACGGCCGTGAGCAGACGGGACGCAGAGGACGGGACTTTCGGCATGTTGCGCACGGAATCCTTCCGGAACTAGTTTGTTCTCACAAGAACAAACTATAGGGAGGTCTCACCATGACTCCGAACATTACGGTCCATGCCGACGCCGTCCTTGTCGACATCGACCACCTCGCCGACCGCACCGGCCAGGAGCGGTCCGCACTCGCTGCCTTCCTGACCGGCCGCACCTGGGGTGCCCTCACCGAGCAGGGCTTCGCCGGTGCGGCTGCCCGGTGCGCGGCCGCGGGCCTGCCCGAGCCCGCGCTCCTGGCCACCGGCGCCGCCTGTCCCCAGACGTTCACGGCGGCGGCCGACCTGCTGGGCACCGCCATCGGCTCGTGCGCGGTGCTGACCGCGACACTCGCGTCGACCGAGGCGGCCGGCACCGCAGGGGCCATCCCTCTCGCCCTCGACGCCCCGCCCCACGCCACCACCGGCTGCGGCGCCCTTCCCCTGCCCTCTCTGACCGCCCTGGCCGCGCGGCCCGCCTCGCCCTGGCGCATGGCCTTCACCGCCTGACCGGGCGGGCCTGCCCGCGGACAGGAGGCCGCGGCCCGCGAAGCCGCCACGTGAACTCCCCCCTGCCCTCGCTGTGTTGGGAGGATGGCCGCCATGAGCGATGCCGAGTGGCGCCGACTACGTGCGGGATTCGATGAGTCAGCCGAAGCGTACGAGCGGACCAGACCAGTGTGTCCGCCGCAGCTGGGGTGTGGCTCCTTTGGAGGGACGGACTGAGCTGGGAATTCGCCAAGTCGATGGCGCGCAGCGCACGAGACCCCCAAGTGAACGCCGCAGCACGTCGCGTCAGCCACGGTCAAGATCGGCGGCCCGACCGACGCTGGTGAACGCGGGGCGGCTCGCAGCGGCCGGAAGGATCACGTACCACGTGCGGATCCGCAAGGCCGTGCTGGTGAGGCCATCCCTTCAAAGGAGCCACAGCCAAAGACGACCTTGCGCCACGAGAACGCCCCCCATGGTCGAGCCTCCCTGAAGGGTGCTCCTATCTCGGCAGGTCGTACCAGGTCTGCGGACGGGGCGGCGGCGCACTCTCATCAGCGGTGACCACTCCGGCGGCTGCGGCGTCGAAGCCGCGGGGCCAGACTGTACTGGCGTCGGCTACCGCTCCTGTCAGGCTGGCGCGTGAGGCTTCCGTTCCGGTCAGATCGGCACCGCGCAGGTCGGCCTGGTCCAGGCGCGCGCCGTTGAGGACGGCTCCAGTCAAATCGGCACTGCTCAAGTCTGTCGCCCGCAGGTCAGCCTCTTCCAGCCGCGCATGCCACAAGATCGCAGACCGCAGGTCGGCCTGGTGTAACCGTGCACCTCGGAGGAACGACCCTGCCAGCCAGACGCCGGTCAGATCCGCGCCTCTCAGGTCTGCGCTCTCGAGGTTCACATCCGAGAGGTCGCTGTAATGCAGGTCAGCCTCCTCGAGGTCTGCAAAAACCAGCCGCGCGCCTCGCAGATCGGTTCGGGCGAGTCCCAACACGTACCGATTCGGCACCAGAGCTCGACGGCCGAGTACTGTCATGGCTGCCTGACGGTCGATGCAGCGGACGGACAAGGAATCCGCTGCACGGTGCATAAGGGCGAGTTCACGCTTGTGAGCCGGATCCCGTGCCACCGGCCTTGCTGAGGGCGGATCGGCCGGCCCGGTGCGCTGGACAAAGGCGCAGAGCACCTCCGCGATGGTCACGCGGTCATAGGGGGAGTCGTCGGCGATGCGTTCCAGCGCGAAGATCGCTCCAAGTCGCACGTCTGGGCTCGGGCTGCCCAGTTGCTCCGCAGCGGCCGTGAAACGCTGAGTGATCTGGCCTTGGTTGCTGACCTGCAATTGCCGCCAGCTGAAGAACGCACCGACCAGCAAAGCGATTCCGGCCAGGCCCTGCAGCAACGTGGTGCGGATGTCGTTGATCGCCTTGGCCCGATCCGAGGCAGGCGTGCCTGGAGCGTCCCAGCTCAGCAAGTACCTGGGGACCACCACGCTCACGAAGGCGACCAGTAGCAGGCTGCTGCAGATCACGACCGCAATGGTCGGCCGTGACAGGCCAGTAGGACGTCTGCCTTGACGCTCCTGTTCACGTAGGGGATGCCCGGGTAGAGCTCGCAGCTGTCTCCCATGCCTCGCCATCTCGCACCGCTTCCACATCGACCAACGGTGATAGAAGAAGATTGCGCCCCAGCATTTTTCCTCAACCTATGTGGCAGGGCCAGCTCTGAGGGGTGTGGCTCCTTTGAAGGGACAGCCTCACCAGCACGGAGGTGCGGATCCGCAGGCGGTAGCGTCGGTCGGGCCTCCGATCTTGATCGTGACTGACGCGACGATCTGCGGCGTTCACTTGGGAGTCACGTGCGCTGCGCGCCATCGACTTCGCGAATTCCCAGCTCAGTCCGTCCCTCCAAAGGAGCCACACCCTCCTAGAACTCCGAGCCGTCGCGGCCAACGGTGACCTCGACGCCTACTGGCAGCACCACATCGACGCCGAGCACCAGCGGCTACCGGCCGGGCCCGCTCCTGTGGGGAGCCGTGCGCTTCGCCCCGGACGGAACAGTCCGCTGCGAGCGATTCGAGCCCTCTGATGCGCTCTCCCCTCTCATGACTGCCAGCACTCGCCGCAACAACTATCGCGAGGCTGCCGCACAATTCGCAGAAGAGGCCGAGAGGGACCTGAAGCTCTTGGAGAATCCGGACTCTGAGTACTGCCCCGTCGATCCACGACACCGCACTCGACTGACCCCGACTACCAGCGGCTGGGGCTTACGGCATTACTGCACCGTGTGTGACAAAGAACTTTGATCAGCTGCCTTCACCCTTCGGCGCGAGGCCGCAGACAGCAAGCACACCGAGGTTCAGTGAGACCCGGGGCGGAGTGCTATGTGCCGCCCCGGGGCCTCTTCCCGGCGCCGTGCGGGAAGAGGCGGGAAGAGCGGGCAAGTACGGTCACGGGACCACGACAAGCGCGTAGTACCCCGAAACGTATCGGCTGTCGCAGACGTAGCCGCGCCAGGCCCCGTTCATCACCCCGGCGAAGCCGACCACGTCGCAGTCGCCGTACAGCTGGTAGTAGCCGTAGATGTAGGGGTCCGCGGCGGGCGCGGAAATCGTGTGCCCCTGGGAGGGCGAGGCGGCCGATGCGGAGGCGGTACCGATGGCGCCGAACGCGGATAGCGCGACAACCCCGGCGACGAGCGTCTGCTGAAACCATCTCTGCATATCAATCTCCTGTTCTGGCTGAAGGCTGACCGACGAGACTCAGCGCCCCCGAGAGAAGGCAGTGAATTCACGGACCGCAGACCACGGTTGAGCCGTGGTGCGCTTGCTGGTTCAGCATTCCTGATTCCTGATCGGGCCCTCCAGGGTGATAGACCGGGAAATCAGCCCGGGTCGGGTAGGTGCCTGGCCCCTTGCCCAGGGGCCGTTGCACCGGCGCCGCGTCCCGGTGATCTTGGTGACATAGAATCCAGGGCCCTCGGGCGGAAATCCGGCCGAGTTGTCTCTTGGGGGGAAGCACCATGCCGATACTCGCCGCACGTCACCGTGGCCGTCTGGTGAGGGGCGCCACGGCCGCCGTCAGCACTGTGGTCGCCCTCACCTGCACGGCCGGTGCCGCTGTCGCCGCCGCGCCGCCCAGCGCGAAGCCGGCCGCCACGGCACCGGCAGCGGACCACAGCGCGACGCAGGAAGCCCTCAACGCCGTTCAGCGGGCGGGAATGTACGGCGTCGCGGCCGAAACACAGACGCCCGACGGCCGTTGGTTCGGATCGGCCGGTTACGCCGACGTCGCCACCCAGCGCAAGCGCACAGCCGAGGACCACATTCGGGCCGGCAGCATCACCAAGTCCTTTGTCACCGTTGTCCTGTTGCAGCTCGAGGGCGAGGGAAAGCTGAGCCTGGACGACTCCGTGGAGCGCTGGCTGCCCGGTGTGGTCCAGGGCAATGGATACGACGGCAACAAGATCACGGTCCGTCAGCTCCTCAACCACACCAGTGGGATCCACGACATGGTCGAGACCCCCGAGTGGCGGGCGTACATGAACGGTCCCGGCTTCCTCGCGCACCGCTTCGAGACCCGGACGCCGCGGCAGATCGTCGACATGGGCCTCAAGTACGCGCCGGATTTCGAGCCCGGATCGAAGTGGCACTACTCCAACACCAACTTCGTGCTGGCGGGCATGATCATCGAGAAGGTGTCGGGAAACCCGTACGGGCAGGAGGCCACGCAGCGCATCATCAAGCCGCTGGGCCTGAGGCAGACGGCCTTCCCCGGCACCGACCCGAAGCTGCCCGCGCCCTACGCGATCGGCTACTCCAAGCTCTACGCCGAGAAGCCGGGCCCCGAGGTCTACGACGCCACGGAGTACAACCCCGCCTGGTCCGGTGCCACCGGCGAGGTCATCACCACCACTGGTGACCTCAACCGGTTCTACGGCAGCCTGATGCAGGGCAAGTTGCTCAAGCCCGCGCAGCAGAAGGAGCTGCTGACCACGGTCAAGACGGACACCTTCTTCGACTACGGCCTCGGGCTGATCGTGCGCACCCTCAGCTGCGGCAAGAAGGTCTACGGTCACGACGGCATCGTCTGGGGATCCCTGACCAGCTCGGCCACCACCGCGAACGGCAAGCACAGTCTCACGTTCCACCTCAACAGTGACTGGCTGGAGGACGGCAAGCCCTACGCGGACGTCTTCGAGGCGGAGTTCTGCGGCACGCCGGACAAGGCGAAGTAGGAGGCCGGGCAAGGGAGTGTGGGCCGCCGGCCCCGGCGGGCCCCCGGCCCCCCCAACAGCCATGGTGAAA
>NZ_JBHYJB010000008.1:16751-237312 GCF_042740175.1 Streptomyces sp. NPDC059009
GGGCATGGGTTTTGGGGCCCCGTCCCCGGGCGGGCACCGCCCCCCACACTCCTGCCTTGTTCAACGGCATCGAGCGGCTGCACGACCGCCTGGCCGCCTGGCCGCCGACGAACGGGCGGATCGGATACGGGGCAGCAGCATGGCTTGTCGTGCGTGTACGCCGGCAACACTGCCAACCGTACGATTGTCGGGCTCCTGACAAGCTTCTGCCTCCTGCCCAACAGCCCCCAGGGAAGCGACATGGCGCCGATCCGTTCCGCTCGTCACCGCACCGCATGGGGCTGCCTGTCCATGGCAACCGCCGTCCTCACCGCCATGGCCCTGCAGGCCGGTCCCGCGAACGCCGCCCGACCGGCCCCCGGTGCAGCAGTCGGCGTCGGCTGCGGCACGAACGTGGGCCGGGTGCCGCTCGACACCACCTACAACACCGCCACCGGCCGCTACGAGCTCAACGATCCGCAACGCGGCAACCACAAGACGTACGACATGAACAACAGCACCACCGGCCCGGGCACGTTGGTGACCGACGACGACAACAACTGGTGCGAGGGCGGCCGCCAGTCGGACGCCGTGGCCGCGCACTACATTCACGCGGTCTTCTGGGACTACTTCCTCTCGGCCCACGGCCGCAAGGGCGTCCTCGGCGACGGCAGGGGCGGGTGCAGCCGCGTCCACTACGGCGTGAACTACCTCAACGCCTTCTACGACATGACCAGTTCCTGCATGACCTACGGAGACGGCACGCAATCCCCGCTCGGCTCCCTCCCCCGCATCGACGTCGGCGCGCACGAGATGGCCCATGGGGTCACCGCGACGACGGCCGACCTGTCCTACAGCGGCGAGCCCGGGGGCCTCAACGAGGCGACGAGCGACCTCTTCGCGGCAGCGGTGGAGTTCCACGCGGCCAACACGGCCGACCCGGGCGACTACTTGATCGGCGAGAAGGCAGGCCCCGGCGACGGGACGGCGCTGCGCTACATGGACCGCCCGTCCAGGGACGGCGCCTCAAAGGACTACTGGTACGCGGGCATCGGCGAGCTCCACCCCGTCTACGCCGCGGGCCCCGCCAACCACTTCTTCTATCTCCTGTCGGAGGGCAGCGGCCCGAAGGTCATCGACGGCGTCTCCTACGACAGCCCGACCTACGACGGCCGCCCGGTGACCGGCATCGGCCGCACGACCGCGGCCCGCATCTGGTACCGAGCGCTCACGGCGTACATGACGTCGACCACCAACTACCGGGCGGCGCGCAGCGCCACGCTGGCTGCGGCTGCCGATCTGTACGGATCCGGGAGCGCGGAGTACCGAGCGGTGGGCGCGGCGTGGGCGGGAGTGAACGTCACATAGCCCCGACGGGTCTCCCGTCGCTGGCGGATCCTGGCCAGCGTGCGGCGATGCCCGAGCAGGCCCACGGACACGCGTCCGGATGCCGCCGAGGCATTGAACCAGAGGCTCGGCTATGCCGTGAAGTTATCCGGGAGATTAACCCGAACGAGTGGCGGCTTCCTTGTCCGGAGGGGGCCGGCACGGGGCGGTGATGCTCTCACTCTCCCCGCCGGACCGTTTCTCTCCGGAATCCGATAGCGAGCACCACCCTCAACTCGATGGCCAGAAACGGCAGTTGACACCAGCCATTGACCAGATTCAATCTGGTTCACCAGAGGTCTCCCGGGAGCGCCATGACGGCCCCTCGCCGTCTTCTGCATTCCCGGATGCGAGTGGTTAATCCAGTGGCATCGTCGTGCGCAAGCCGTCGATCAGATATGGGGCGGCCGCATGCCGAACAGAAACTCCCATGGAAGTCCTGGTGGGCCAAGAAGTGCGCTCCGGCTCTCCGCCCACGGAGATCTCCGCGGGAAACGCCCTGGCCAGGCCCTACTTGATCCGAGGTCCTGCAGACTCGGGGGCTTTATGTCCGTGACCGTTCGCCCCGTTTCCGCTTTCTCCGATGACTCGACGTACGCCTTTCCTCACGGCTTGGCGTCCGATTCTGAATTCGATGGATGATGCCGGAATCCCTCAACGCGCTCGCCGCCGAGAACCGGCGCCTCGAAGATCTTCTGGATTCGGGAGTTCGGGAACGGCTCCTTGCCGTTTCCGGTGTCTTCCACGCGGCCGTCGGCCTGAAGGAAACCGGCGGACGGGCGACCGACACCCTGTGTTTCAAGACCTATGTGCGCGACAAGAAACCCGCCGATGAACTCCCGTCCGGCCAGACCGTGCCGCCGACGGTCGACGGAGTACCGACCGATGTCACCGAGGTGCCCGCCGAGTTCCGCTTCACCGAGGACGATTCCGGTCACCGTCCGCTGGTGGGCGGCATCCAGCTCACCAACGGCATCAAGGCCCTCGACCCGGCCCGACTCAAGGTGAGCATGAGCCGGGGGACGCTCGGCTGCTTCGCCACTCGCGTCAGTGACGGCAAGCCGGTGCTGCTCACCAACTGGCACGTCGCCACCGCCAACGGCGGGCGCGTCGGGGACAGCCTCTTCCAGCCGCTGCCCGAGCCCGAAGAGGACCGGATCGAGGACGACTATCCCAAGCGGCCCAAGAGCTCGAAGAACGCCGTCGCCACGATCGTGGACGTCAAGGTGACCGAGAAGGTCGACGGTGCCATCGCCCGGGTCAACACCTGCTATTCGAGCTGCTGCAACTGCGGTGTCGGCTTCCGCAACACCGTCCGCGATCTGAACGTCGGCGGCGGCGACGCCATCGCGGGGACCGCGCCCGGCCCGGTCGTCGCCGGGCAGGAGGTGTTCAAGGTCGGACGGGCCACCGACCGCAGGGCCGGGAAGGTGGTCACCGCCAACTACCCGCCCGTCTCGATCCCGCGCGACGGAGTGACGTACACCTTCACCGGCCAGATGCAGATCGAGCTGCAGGCGGGCGAGACCCCGCCCTTCGCCACCCACGGCGATTCGGGATCGGTGATCGTCGACAGCTCCCGCCGCGTCGTCGGACTGTTCTTCGCGTCCTCCGCCAACGACACCGCCGCCCTGGCCAACCACATCACCGACGTGGTCAGCGCCCTCGGCATCACCATCAAGGGCGGCGAGCGCTCGGTGCTCGCCGCCGACGAACCGGACGACCTGGTACAGGAGTTGGCGGTGCGGTTCCGCCGGACGAGCGGCGGACGCAGGCTCGCCGACCTGCTCGAGGCCCACCGCGCCGAGGTGGTCCATCTCGTCAACCACGAGCGCCGCGTGACCGTCGCCTGGCACCGGGCCCAGGGACCCGCCTGGTACGCCGCCCTCGCCCGCGGCGCCCGCCACGGCGACTATCAACTCCCCGCCGACATCGGTGGGGTGACGCGTGCGGCCGCGTACAGCCGCATGGTCGCGGTCCTCGCGCAGTACGGGAGCGAGGACCTGTGCGCCGATCTCGCCCAGTGGCACGAACAGCTGCGCACCGCGTTCACCGGCGCCCGCACCACGGGCGAGCTGCTCGACACGGCCGGAGGTGCCTGATGGCGTACGACCTGGAGGAACTGCGCGCCGCCGACGACCGGTTGCGGCGGATCCTGGACGCCGGGGCCCGCGAGCGGCTGATGGCGCTCCCCGACACCGTGCACGTCTCCATCGGGATCCGCGAGGTCGGCGACGACGTCACCG
Source organism: Streptomyces sp. NPDC059009 (assembly GCF_042740175.1). NCBI lineage: Bacteria > Bacillati > Actinomycetota > Actinomycetes > Kitasatosporales > Streptomycetaceae > Streptomyces > Streptomyces sp. NPDC059009. The sequence goes on from NZ_JBHYJB010000008.1 coordinate 20,363, forward strand.
ACGAGTACGTCTTCAAGGTGTACGTGGCCGAGAAGGTGCCGGCCGGCCGGCTCACGCCCGAACGGCTCGTGCCCGACGTGGTCGACGGCGTGCGGACGGACGTGTGCGAGGTGCTCACGGGTGTCACCTGCACCGGCGTCCAGACCGTCGCCGAACCACGGGCCGCCGCCGTCGACCGGCCGCTCATCGGCGGCACCAAGATCTGCAACGGCTTCCTCGGCAGGGATCCGGACAACCCGAACAACCCGAACCCCGTCCTGTCCGCGGGAACCCTGGGCATCGTCGTCGGGCGCAGCAGCGACCGCAAGCCGTTCATCCTGACCAACACGCATGTGGTCCAGGCGTTCGGCGGCGGCGCGAAAGGCGCTCCGGTGTATCAGCCGGAGCCCGTCGACGCGCACTACTCGGGCGGGCCCCTGCCCTGGAAGCCGACCAGCGCCGGCAACAACGTGGCCGTCGTCGACCTGACGGCGTTCACCCACCAGGTCGATGCCGCCATCGCCCAGATCGTCCCGACCGCCGGATGCTGTGCCACCGGGGCCAAGTACACCCTGCTGATCAAGGGGCTGAACGCCGACGGGACTTCAGGGGGCGTCACCGGTTCCATGACGCCCCTCGCCAACATGGAGGTCGTCAAGGTCGGCGTCGCCACCGGCCGGGTGGAGGGCAGGATCGTCGATCCCGACGCCTCCTTCAAAATCATCCTCCCGGACGGTCACACCGAGTGGGAATTCAACGGGCAGCTCAAGATTCGGGGACATGTGAACGTCCCGCCCGGTTCGGACCCGACCGGTGCCGCCGCGAAACTGTTCGCCGACAACCGCGACTCCGGGTCGGTCATCGTGGAGATGACCTCGCGCAGGGTCGTCGGCCTGCTGCACGCCCGGGAGAAGCCGGCGACTCCCCCGCCCCCCAACACCCCGTTGCCGCCGACCTTGTTCGGGTTCGCCTCCAAAGTCGGCGACGTCATCAACGCGCTGGGCATCTACTTCCCGGCCAGCAGCGACGTCCGCGGTCTGGCCGGAGGCTTCGCCGACGGCACGGCCGAGGTGCCCGTCGGCGCGCCCGAGCTCCAGCGGTGGCTGACCGCCCCGGCACTCCAGGATCTCGCCCGGCACACCCAGGAGATCGTCCATCTGGTCCGGCACGACCGCCGCACCCTCGTGGCCTGGCATCGCGCGCAGGGCCCGGCCTGGGTGGCCGCGTTCGCCCGCAGCGCCCGGGTTCCCGCCTACCGGCTGCCCGACACGATCGAGGGCGTCACCCGCCGACAGGCCGTCACGGCGATGCACACCGCCCTGGCCGAGCGGGGCAGCGCTGCTCTCGCCGCCGCCCTGGGCGGCACCCCGCCCGCCGTGTTCGCCGCGCTCGCCGCCTGCGGCAGCGTCGGCGAACTCGCCGCCGTACTCGACCAGCAGCCGACCACGCCCACCGCTGCCGAGCGGCAGGGCTAGAGGGACGGGGATCACCGATGGCCAAGCAAGCCGGCACCCTCGGCAGCATCGCCCTCGCCCTGGCCGGGCTGGTCCAACCCGTACAGGGCCGGTTCGGCGCGGGCGGGCCCCGCCTGTTCGCGGCCGAACTGGGCCTGAAGTTCCCGCCGTCCCTGGACACCACCGCGGCCATGGTGGAGGCGAGCGGACGCGCCGACCAGCAGCTGCGGGCGATCCCCGGGCTGGCCGCCGAGCTGGCCGGTGCGCTCGACTCGGGGTCGGAGGCCGCCGTCCTGGACAAGAGCGTGCGTCTGGCGGCGGCCGTGAAGCTGGCCGTGGACGCGGTGGGGGCGGTCGGCGCCGCCTTCAAGAGCGTCCCCGCGGGCAGCGGGATCCCGCCGGACGAGGTCACCAAGTTCGCCGACGAGTTCTCCGCCCGGGTCCTGGACCATCTGCTCGTCTCCGCGGCGGAGGCACGCACGGGCATCGCGGAGGTCCTGGAGTTCACCGGCGGCATCGAGCGCACCGCGGTCCCGGCGGGCGACGCCGTCCACCCGGCCTTCGTCCGCCGCCGGGTGCACGTCGACAAGATCGCCGCGTTCGTGGCCGATCCCGGCGGGCAGTTGAAGGGCCTGTACGGGTGGGGCGGCCCGGGCTTCACCGGTGTGGTCCTGCTGCTGGCGCTGGCCAGGCTCCTGCGCAGCCTGGACATCCCCGTCATCGAGGACTCCAGCGGGTCGAGCCCCCTGCTCGACGTCGTGTTCGTCGAGGTCGTCCCGCGCGGCGACGTCACCCCGTCCGGCCTCGCCTACAAGGTCGTCCACCCCCTCGCCCCGTTCACCCTCACCGAGTACGACGGCGGGGACTGGAAGGCCACGTTCCAGCTCCAACTCCCGCTTCCGCTCGGCACGGAGATCCTGCACCAGGCCAACGACCACTTCACGCTCACCCCGCCGCCGGGCGAGCGGATCGAGGGTGAACTGGCCATGGTGGTCACCGCGACCGGCCCCGGCGGCGCCCCCTATCTGCTGCTCGGCCAGCCGGGCGGCAGCCGTCTCGAGGCGGCGCGGTTCGCGGCGAAGCTGGGGCTGCGGCTCGGCTGGGACCCGGCGGCCGGGCACGCCACGGGCGCGGTGGTCTTCGGCGGGGAGGTTACCGGGCTGCGGCTGCTGATCGACGCCTCCCAGGGTGACGGGTTCGTGTCGAGCCTGCTCGGCGGGGGCAAGCTGGAGGCCGCCTTCGATCTGGCCTTCGCGGTGGACTCGCAGCACGGCCTGCAACTGAGCGGGAGCGGCGGCCTGGAGGTGCAGGTCCCCGTCCATGTGGAGCTCGGGCCGGTCGAGATCCAGCAGATCTATCTCGCGGCCCGGATCGGCGGCGGCAGCGTACCCGTCGAACTGTCCGCGGGGTTCTCCGCGTCCCTCGGCCCCGTCACTGCGAGCGTCGACCGGATGGGCGTCCTGGTGGACATCTCCGCTCCCGACGGCGGCGGGAACGTCGGGCCGCTCAACCTGGACTTCGCCTTCAAGCCCCCGAACGGTGTGGGACTCGCGATCGACGCCGGAGTGATCTCCGGGGGCGGATATCTGTACGCCGACACGGACCGGGGCGAGTACGCGGGCGCCCTGGAGCTGGAGTTCGCGAACTTCCTCGCCCTGAAGGCGATCGGACTCATCAGCACCCGCATGCCGGACGGCTCCAAGGGCTTCTCCCTCCTCGTCGTGATCACCGCCGAGTTCGGCGGCGGGGGCATCCAGCTCGGCTACGGGTTCACGCTCCTCGCCGTCGGCGGACTCATCGGGCTCAACCGCGCCATGAATCTGCAGGCCCTCACGGAGGGCGTGCGCACCGGCCGCATCGAATCGGTGATGTTCCCGCACGACGTCGTCGCCAACGCACCGCGCATCATCAGCGACCTGCGGGCCTACTTCCCGCCGGAGCAGGGCACGTTCCTCATCGGGCCGATGGCGAAGATCGGCTGGGGCACCCCGACGCTGGTCAGCGTCTCGCTCGGCGTGATCATCGAGATCCCGGGCAACCTCGCTGTCCTCGGCGTCCTCAAGTGCGTACTGCCCACGGAGGACTTGGCCCTCCTCGTGCTCCAGGTGCAGTTCATCGGCGCCATCGAGTTCGACACGTCACGCCTGTGGTTCTACGCCCAGCTCTTCGACTCCCGCATCCTGACGATGACGATCGACGGCGGCATGGGACTGCTCGTCGCCTGGGGCGACAACCCCGATCTGGTGCTCACCGTCGGCGGGTTCCATCCCGCGTTCAAGCCGCCCGCGCTGCCCTTCCCGGTGCCCAAGCGCCTGTCGGTCGACATCATCAACATGCCGGGGCGGCTGATCCGGGTCTCCGGCTACTTCGCCGTCACCAGCAACACCGTCCAGTTCGGTGCGCACGCCGAACTCCGCCTCGGCTTCGACGACTTCGGGATCGAGGGGCAGCTCAGCTTCGACGCGCTCTTCCGCTTCTCGCCGTTCGCGTTCGTCATCAGCATCTCGGCCAGCGTCTCGCTCAAGGCGTTCGGCGTCGGCCTGTTCGGCATCGACCTGCGCTTCGCACTGGAGGGCGTGTCCCCATGGCGCGCCCACGGGCGCGGCTCCATCTCCCTGCTCTTCTTCGAGATCTCGGCCGACTTCGACATCACATGGGGCGAGGAACAGACCACCACGCTGCCGCCCGTGGAGGTGCTCGCCCTGCTGGCGGGCGAGATCCTCAAGACGGAGGGCTGGGAGACCCGGCTGCCCAGCGGCGGCACCCGTCCCCTGGTGACCCTGCGCCCCCTCGACGACACCGACCGGCTCGTGCTGCACCCGCTCGGCACGCTGTTCGTACGTCAGCGGTCACTCCCGCTCGGCGTGCGCGTCGACCGGGTGGGCGCCCAGCGGCCCAGCGACGGCAAACGCTTCACCGTCAGCCCGGATCCCACCGGCGGACTCGTCCAACTGTCGGTCACCGACGACAAGTTCGCGATGGGCCAGTTCCAGGACATGGACGACGCCGCGAAGCTCTCCAAGTCGGCGTACGAGAACCAGGACGCCGGGCTGGAACTGAGCGCCGAGAAGGAGGCCCTCGCCTCGGTCCGCGCCGTGCGCCGCAGCGCCCGCTACGAGCTGCACATCATCGACAGCCGCACTCCGCAGGCCGCCCCCGGCACCCTGGCCGCCGTCCAGGAGTCGTCCCCGCCGCCGACCCGGCCGAAGCGGTTCCAGAACGTCAGCCCCGCCCTGTTCAACCGCCTTCTGGACGGCTCCAGCACCAGCCGCTCGCCGCTGTCCCGCACGGAAGCGGAGCGCCGTCAGCCGTTCGCGCCCGACGACACGGTCAAGGTCACCGACCAGCGGTTCGTGGTGGCCTACGTCCGCAACAACCTCCAGGCGTTCCCGCCGACCGCGGACGTCGCCCAGGGCGCGACGAGTTTCCGCAGTGAGACGGCGGCCGCCGACGCACTGGCCGGCTGGGTCGCTGCCGATCCGTCCCTGGCCGGCACCCTGCACGTCATCCCGGAGTCGGAGGTCGCCGCACCCCTGACCGCACCGGGCACCTGGTCGCCCGAGACGCCGGCACCCGGTGAGAGGACGGAGACCGACGCGGTACGCCTGACCGGCGGCACCGTCCTGGTTGCGGCAGGCCGGGACCGTACCGGAACGGCCGTGCCCACGGCCGCGCTGTTCGATCCGGTGCGCAAGACCTGGAAGGCCGCGAAGTCCCTGGTCACAGCGCGCCGTCGGCACACCGTCACGGTGCTCGCGGACGGCCGGGTCCTGGTGGCGGGCGGGCGGGGCGTGGACGGTGCGGTCCTCGCGTCGGCCGAGGTGTACGACCCGGTCGCCGACACCTGGACGGCGCTGCCGCCGATGACGACGGCCAGGGCCGCGCACTCGGCGACCCTCCTGGGCACCGGGAAGGTCCTGGTCGCCGGGGGCACCGGCGTACGCACGGGGCAGGGCGAGGGCTCGCTGGCCTCGGCCGAGCTCTTCGACCCGAGGACCAGCAGGTGGGAGGCGGCCAAGCAGCCGATGGGCGACGCCCGTTCCGGGCACCAGGCCGTGGCGCTGCGGGACGAAGCCCGCCATGTCCTGGTCATCGGGGGCGAGTTGGCGACCGGCGGCGAGGCGGCCGCGCTCGCGTACTGCGAGCTGTACGACCCCGTCGCGGGCACCTGGGCCCCGGCCGCGAGCCTGGGCACCGCCCGCAAGGGCCACCGGGCGACGCTCCTGGCCGACGGCTCCGTCCTCGTCACCGGCGGCGACGCACCAGGGCTGCCGGTCGCGGGGCGGTTCTCCCTGGGCAGCCTCGGCTCCGTGGAGCGGTACACGCCGTCGACGAACACCTGGACCGCGGCGGCGCCACTGCCGGGCGGCGGCCGCAGCGGGCACCAGGCGGTGCTCCTGCGCACCGGCAAGGTCCTGGTGACCGGCGGTGCGGGCGGCCCCTCCTTCGCCGCGGGCTACCGCGCCGCGACGCTCTACGACCCGGCCACCCGCGCCTGGACCGCCACGGGCGGACTGGCCACGGGCCGCCGCGACTTCACCGCCCTGGAGCTGGCCGACGGACGCGTCCTCGCCGTCGGCGGGCTCGTACGGACCGGGGTCACGGCCCCCGAGGGCAGCGACGTCCTGACCGCCACCACCGAGATCTACACGCCCTGACTCCGGTCACCACCACGAAGGGTTCGACCTCATGACCAGTCCCACGCTGGCGGCCACCGGAGCCTGGACGAAGACCGGTGACCTGCCCGCGGCAGCCAGTTGGCACGGCCAGTGCGACGGGCCCGTGCTGCTCAAGAACGACAAGGGTGTGCTGCTCGTCGGGGGCGCGGACGCCAAAGGAGTCGCGGTCAACACGACTGCCCTCTACAACCCGACGACCAAGACGTGGACGGCCGGACGCACCCTCCAGGCCCCGCGTCGGCTGCACACCGTGACGCTGCTCGACAGCGGAAAGGTCCTCGTCGTCGGCGGCACCAGCGGGTCCTCGCCGCTCTCCCCCTCCCTGACGTCCGTCGAGCTGTACGACCCCGCCGACGGCAGCTGGAAGACGGTCGCCAGTCTGCGCGAGGCGCGCCGGGGCCACCACGCCGTCCTCCTCGCCAACCACAAGGTGCTGGTGACGGGCGGGCTCACGACCCGTTCCGGCGACTCGGCCAAAGCCCTGGCCACGGCCGAGCTCTACGATCCGGACGCCGACACCTGGACGGCCACCGAACAGCCGATGACCGACGCCCGCACCGGGCACAGCGCCGTCCTGTTCAAGGGCGGCCAGGTGCTCGTCGCCGGGGGCACCGCGCCCATCTCCGGCGCCGACGCCGCCTCCCTGGCCTTCTGCGAGCTCTACAACCCCACCGCCGGCACCTGGACCCCGGCCGGGAACCTGCTGCAGCCCCGCAGCAGGCACCAGCTGGTGCTCGCCTCGGACACCACGGCGCTGGTCGTCGGCGGCGCCACCCCCGGCACACCGGGCGACGGCACCTTCGACCCGTTCACCCGTCTCACCGTCGAACGCTACGACCTGGCCACGGACAAGTGGACCGCCCGGACCGCCACCTCGGGCGGCCGCGGCTTCCACCGCGTGATCCCGCTGGGTACAGGCACGTTCCTCGTGACCGGCGGCACCGCCGACGAGCGCAACGGCGTCGGCTATCGGAGCGCCCTGATCTACGACAACGCCGCCGACACCTGGAGCGCCGCCGCGGGCCTCCCCACCGGCCGCTGGGCGTTCGCGGCAGCCGCACTCGCCGAGGGCAAGGTGCTCGTCACGGGCGGCACCGCCGCCTCCGGCATCGCCGCCGCAGACCCGGACACCGCCCAACTCACCGCGACCACGGAGGTCTTCGGCATCGGGGGCGCCACGTGAGCTCCAACGCCTACTCCTTCCTGCCGTGGCTGCGCGCGGGCATCGCCACCAAAATCACCAAAGCCCCCGTCACACCCGCCACCCGCGCCGACTTCCCGGTCAAACTCATCCTGTCCGGAGACCCGCTCCAGGGCACCCGACGCATCGACCGGCCCGTGCAGCAGCCCATCCAGCTGTACGGGCCCGGCGACGTCATCGGGGTGGACCCGCGGGCCATCTCCCGCACCGAACCGCGCCCGTGGATCACCAACGTCGAGCCCAACTACCTTGCGCACATCGAGTTCTACGAAGAGGACTTCCTGTGGCGCTACAGCCCGGCCGTCCCCGACGACCACGGCCGCCTGCTGCCCTGGCTCGCGCTCATCGTCCTCGAAGGCCCCACCGAGTCGGGCGACCCCGGCGAGTTCGTCGAGGGCTCGCTGCCCGGCCGGCCCCTGCCCTACCTCACCGTCACCAACCCGGCCGCATCCCTGCCCCGAGCCGACCAGCTCGGCGCCTGGGCGCACGTGCACGTCAACGGTGAACTCGACGACCGGGTCCTGTCGGACGAGAACAGCATGCCCGCCGTCCTCGCGCAGCTGCGCCAGGTGCTGCGCAGCAACCCCGATCACGCCTGTGCCCGCCTCATCTGCCCCCGCCACCTCCAGCCCAACCGGCCCTACCACGCCTTCCTCGTACCCGCCTTCGAGACCGGACGGCTCGCCGGGCTCGGCTTCCCGCCCGTCGTGCCCGCCGCGCAGGGCCCGCTGTACTCCAGCTGGGGACCCGACTACCAGGGCCGCGAGGGCATCGGCCAACTGCCGTACTACCACCGCTGGTTCTTCGCGACGGGGGCCGCGGGCGACTTCGAGTACCTGGTCCGGCTGCTCAAGCCGCGCAAGCCCGACGACCGGGTGGCCCGGCGGGACGTCGACGTACAGCAGAAGGCCGGACCCGGCCTGCCCCCGATCACCACGCCCGCAGGTCTCGGCGGTGTGCTGCGGCTCGGCGGGGCGCTGCGCATCCCGGACCGCAAGCAGGACCTGTGGGACAACTGGGACGGCCGCTTCCCCGCGCCGCCACCGCCTCCCCCGCCACCGCCCCCGTATCCGCACCCCTTCCAGGAGGCACTCGCCGCACTCGTCAACCTCGCCGACGACTACCTGGAGCACACCCCCGCGGCGGCCCACATGCACCTGACCGCCGCGGCCGGGGCGCCGGAACTGCGGTTTTTGGCCGACGAGGTGGACCCGGTCATCACTCCCCCGCTGTACGGCAAGTGGCACGCCCGGACCTCCCGGCTGCTCCGCGACCGCGACCACACCCCGTTGCCCGCCCCGCTGAACAAGAACTGGGTGCACCGCCTCAATCTGGACCCGAGGTTCCGCATCGCCGCGAACTTCGGCACCCAGGTGGTGCAGGCCCGCCAGGAGGAGTTCATGGCCGCGGCCTGGGCCCAGGTGGGCGACGTGCTGGAGGCCAACGACCGCATCCGGGCAGCGCAGTTGGCGCGCGAGGTCGGGCATGTGCTGCAGCACAAGCATCTGTCCCCACCGGTCGCGTCCGCCGGCTCGGCCGTGCCGCCCGCGCCGTCGGGCCGGGCGCTGCGGCTGACCGCGCCCGCGGGCTCCCGGGTGACGCCGCCGACCGGGGCGGCCGCTCTCGCCGCCGGTCTCCAGGAGCTCGGCGAGAACCTGGCCGTCGGATTCCAGGTGGCCGCGAGCCAGGTGTCCGCGGCCCCGGTGTCCCCGGAGATGCGCCGCATCATGCGGCCAGGGTCGCCGATCATGCAGACCCTGTTCACGACCGCGCAACCCGACGACCTCGTACCGAAGATGGACCGGGCGACCGGGGCCGTCACCGCCGCGGCCCCCAAGAAGACACCGGCCGCGGTCGTCACCCCCGAACAGCTCGACGACATCCTCCACCCGCGACCGCCCGGTGCGGCGGACGACGATCCCGTCAACCGCCTGAAGACCAGCTCCGCCTTCGTCATCAGCGTCCCCGACGAGCACATCGTGCCGCCCACCGGCGGCGACGACAGCCGGGAGGCACAGCTGTTCAAGGACGGACTGCGGGACATCTACCGCGGCTGGGGCGACGCGGCCGTCGGCGGCAGGACTCCGCCCCGCCCGCGCCTGGACTTCGCGGCCGCCACCGGGCACATGCTCGACGGGCTGCGGGCCGACGACACCGTGCCCAAGAGCCTGCTCGCCTCGGTGCGGCTGCGCAGCGAGCGGCTCGAACCCTTCGCCGACCGGTTCATCCCGGTGATGGCGTATCCCGTGATCGACCTGCCGATGTTCCAGTCCCTGATCGACCTGTCCGTGGACACCTTCGTCCCCCATCTCAGCCTGGTCCCGCCCAACTCGATCACGCTCCTGGAGACCGACCAGGAGTTCATCGAGGCGTTCATGGTGGGCCTCAACCACGAGATGGCCCGTGAGCTGCTGTGGCGCGAGTTCCCCACCGACCAACGGTGCACGTCCTTCCGGCAGTTCTGGGACCCGCGGCCCGCGCCCCCGCTGCCCGGCGAGCCGCCCGAGGCGCGCAGGGAGCGGCTGTACGACATCACCCGGATCGACACCTGGACGCCGGACACGCAGCTCGGCGCCCACGACAACCGGGACGTCGGACAGACACAGGAGAACGAGCTCGTCCTGGTGATCCGCGGCGAGCTCCTCAAGAAGTACCCGACGGCCGCCGTCTACGCGCACAAGGCCGACTGGGCACGCGACGAACACGGCGTCCCGCACCCCGAGTCGGAGCGCGTGCTCGCCGACTTCCCCGACCTGGAGCACCCGCCCGCGGACCTCGTCAAGCTGCCCATTTACGAGGCGAAGGTCGACCCGGACATCACCCTGCTCGGCTTCGACCTGACCTCGAAAGCGGCGCGCGGGCACGTCCCCGACGACCCGGGGTGGTTCTTCGTGCTCAAGGAGCGCCCGGGCGACCCGCGGTTCGGGGTCGACGAGGGCCAGGAGGACACCCCCGTCGAGGTGTGGAACGACCTGTCCTGGAAGAACGTCGATCCCGGCAACCGCCGCTTCATCGAGCTCGACCCGGCCGTCACCGTGCCGCTCGTGCCGTTCGACGGCTCCGAGGACGACCCGGAGAAACAGGAGCAGCGCCGCGAGGACATCGCCCTGCCACTGTGGAACGCACAGCTGAGCTCCGCGGACATCGCCTACATGCTCTTCCAGGCGCCGGTACTGATCGCCGTACACGCACAGGAGATGTTGATCGATGCCGCTCAGTGACGACTTCCCGGTGCTGCTCGGGCCCGTCCGGATCGAGACGCGCTTCACCGCGACCGAGCTGCTCGTGCGGGTGTTCCCCGACGAGTGGGCGATCGACAAGTCCGAACCGCTGCCCAGCGAGGCCGAGTTCGGCGCGCTCAGGGCCTACTGGACGGCGCTGTGGCGGGCGGTCGGCAACGCCGTCGCCGAGCAGGCCGCCTGGCAGGAGTTCACCGGGCGGGTCGCGAGCGGCCGGGCGACATGGCTGGCGAGCACATACCCGCCCGCCAACGCGGCGGAGAAGCCGACGAACGTGCCCGCGGACACCACGGTCCTGGTGATCGTCGGCCCTGCGGCGCCGCCCGCAGCCGACCGGCAGCCGACGGTCACGTACTGGACGGCGGTGTGGCGGGCCCACGGCGACCGCGTCAAGCTGCGGGCCGCCGACGCCGCGCTGCTCACCGCGGTCGGCACCACCCGCGCCAAGGCCATCCGCAGCCGCCCCCCGTCCGGCGTGGACGCGGCGCCCGCCACCCCGCACGACGGTGTCGTCGTGGCCTTCCTCGTGCTGCCCGAACCGGCGCTCGCCTCCGACTCCTGGACGAAGCCGGCCACCGCCCGGCTGCTGCCCGACCGCTTCGTCGTGTTCGGCTACCGCGACGGGCAGCAGGTCATGACGGCGACCGGCGCACCGATCGACGGAGACCTGAAGGTCAGCCCGGACCCGGGCGCGAGCGACCAGCTCAAGATCGACGAGGCCACCGGCGCCCTGCACGTACCCACCGACCTGCTGTGGCTGACCGACTTCGACGAGGCGGTCCGCCGGGGCATGGGCCTCAGGATCCCGCTCGACGACCGCACCCGCGGCGGGCTGCACCGCCTCGTCGTGCTCGGGCTGCGCGAACAGAGGACCGCCGACCAGTCCGGCGCCGACCTCGCCGCGCTCATCACCCGGCAACTGCAGAGCCCGGCGGGCTACAGCCTGCTGCCCCAGGGCACCGCCACCAACAACTCCGCGCAGAAACCGGCCGGTCAGGGCGCCCGCGCGGAGGCCGAGGCGGGACTGCGTACGGCTGCGGGACTCCGCGCGTCGGCGGCTCCGGGCGACTGGACCACCGTCACGGACGGCCGGCGGTTCGCCGAGCTGCTCGGCCTCGATGCGGCCGTGCTGACCGGGATGCCGAACGCCGACGGAACCGACCAGCGCGACGCCCGCGCCGCCAACACCGCACTGTGGCCCGCCACGTGGGGCAATTTCCTGCAGACGACGCTCCATCCGATCCTGCCGCCCGCGGCGGTGACCGACACCCGGGACTTCTTCCTGCGCCATGTGTCGGGCCGCGGCCCCCTGCCCGCCGTCAAGATCGGCAGACAGCCGTACGGAATCCTCCCGACGACCGCGTTCAGCCGCATGGCCTGGCCGGACACCGCGGCGCCCCGCCGGATCCTGTACCGCGTCCTCAAGGAGGCCCTCTCCGACTGGACCACCGCGACCGGCAAGGTCGCCCACCTCGACAACGGCAGCACCGATCCGCACCAGCGCCTCCTCGACATCCTCGCGCTGCACCCGACGTCGGCCGAGTACCACCAGCGCTACGCGCAGAGCGTCGAGGACCTCTACAACCGGGAGAACCTGGGCGCCGCGGGCCCCACGGTCCTGGACGCCCTGCGCGACCTACTGCACATGCCGCAGCCGATCCGCGCCCTGCTCGCCCGCCTCGGCCACACCGTGCAGGAGCCGCAGCACCCGGACCCGGATCTGATCCGCCGGCTCTTCGTCGGCAACCAGTACCCGCTGCTCGGCCCCCTCGTCGACGACCGGCCGCTGTCGGAGACCGAGCCCGTACGCGGCTACACCCCGGGGCCCGACTCCCGCAACTATCTGCGCTGGCTGGCCGACTACGCGCGCACCGACCTGGAGAAGATCCGCCTCGAGGACGGCTTCGCCGACGGCCGCCCACCCGCCGCGCTGCTCTATCTGCTGCTCCGGCACGCGGTCCTGCTCGGCTGGGAGGACACCGCACGGCGCCTGGCCGTGGCCGCGGGCCGCCCGCCCACCTCGCTCGCGGACCCGCTGTTCATCCACATCAGGACACAGCGGCCGGGCGAGTCCACCGCACCGGTCAGCGAGAGCCGCTTCCGCCAGCTGTACGCGCCCGACCAGGCCGTCACCGGAAGCGCGGACCCGAACCGGCTCGTCCACCAGTACATCCCCGATGTCCTCGGCACCCACCCGGCGACCGCTCTCCTCGACGAGCAGACCAAGGCGATCGGCCTCCTCGCCGATCTGCCGACCGCCCGCCTGGAGCGGGTGTTCGCCGAGCACCTCGACCTGGCGACGTACCGCCTCGACGCCTGGCTGCTCGGGCTCGCCAACGAGCGCCTCTCCGAACTGCGGTACACCAGCGGCGGTTCGGCGCCGCGCCGCGGCCTCCACATCGGGGCGTACGGCTGGCTGGAGAACGTCGAGCCGGACACCGGCCGGCACCTCACCCAGGTCCCGCTGACGGGCAAGGCGGCCCAGGTGTTCGGGGCCACGTCGATCCCGCACGACCCGAAGAACGGCGGGTATGTCCACGCGCCGTCGCCCGCCCACGCCCGTACGGCCGCCGTACTGCGGGCCGGCTACCTCGCCAACGGATCCCCGGACAACGCCAACTCCTTTGCCGTGAACCTGAGTTCGGAACGCGTGCGGGTGGCCCTCTCCCTCCTCGACGGCCTGCGGCAGGGCCAGTCGCTCAGTGCCCTGCTGGGCTACCGCTTCGAGCGCGGCCTGCACGAAGGGGCGGGCCATCCGCCCGGCGTCGAACTCGACAAGTTCCTGCCCGCGCTGCGCGGCGCCTTCCCGCTGCGGGCGGGCAAGCTGTCGGACGTCAAGCCAGGGCCGGGGGTGCCGCTCGAGGTGGTCGAGGCCCGCAACGTCGTCGACGGCCTCGAACTGGTGCGGCGCGCCACCCGGCCGCCCGCCGCACCCACGTACCCCTTCGGCGCGACCGGCATGCCCACGGCCACGGACGACGAGAAGCGCGCGCTGAACCTGGAGGTCCAGCGGCTGCTCGCACTTCACGACGCGCTGGCCGACCTGGCCGTGGCCGAGGGCACCCACCAAGCCCTGCTCGGCAACACCGAGCGCGCCGCGGCAACCCTCGACGCCTACGCCAAGCAGGGCTTCCCGCCGGATCCCACGGTGGTGCAGACCCCGCGCAGCGGCATCACCCTCACCCACCGCTTCGGCCTCCAACTGTCCTCGGGACTGCGCCCGGGCGGGAGCCCGCGCGCCATGGCCGAGCCCGCGGTCGACGCCTGGCTGCCGGCCCTGCTGCCGAGCCGCCTCGAGGTCGCCGTCCTGGTCACCTGGACCGACCCCGTCGACGGCGACGCGCACAGCCGGGTCGTCACCCAGTCCGACCTCGACCTGCAGCCGATCGACCTGCTGTGGGCGCTGCGACCGGCGGGCGAGAGCGCGAAGACCGACCTGGACGACCGGATCATCGGCTTCGTGATCGACCGGGACCGGCCGCGCCCCGACGCGGACCTCACCATCCGCTACACCCAGCGGGTGCCCGGGAAGATCACCCTGTTCGAACTCTCCCCCCTGGTGGACGCGTTGCGGTCACTCTTGACGACGGCCCGCCCGCTGCGGGCGACCGACCTGGTGGCCACGGCCGGGACCACCACGGTCGACCGGTCCGCCGACGAGGCCGTGTCCCTGCCCCGGCAGCGGCCCGCCGCCGTCCGTGCGGCCCTCGACGACCTGCGCACCGATGTGATCGCCTACCTCGCCGATCTCGCCCCGCTGTACCCGGCCGACCCCGCGCTCCCGCACCGCGACGAGCTGATCCGGAAGGTCGACTCCTTCCTCACCCGGTACGCCGAACTCATCACCGCCGCAGGGGGGTTCGGCATGGTCCGCAGCGGCTGGGGCGAGCTGGCCGACTGGCGCCGCGAGGTGTTCACCGACGTCCTCACCGCGGTCGCCGGGACCGTGACGCGGATGAGCGAGTCCCTCGCCCAGGCGGACGCCCTCCTCGCCCGCTACGACGCGCTGCCCCAGGCCGCCACGGACGCGGACCGCTTCGCGCTCCTGGAACAGGCCGAACGGCTGCTCACCACCAAGCCGACCAGCCCCCGCCCCGCGCGGCCCGCCCAGCTGCGCGCCACACTCTCCAACCGGCGGGCTGCGTTCAACAACCGGCTGCGGGGCCTCAAGGACGTGGCCCGCACCACCGAAACCACGCTGAGCGGGCTGCTCGCCGAGGTCGGCGCGCTGCTGCCGCTGACCGCGTTCGATCCGACCGGCCTCGACCTGACGCCGTTCGGCGACCGGATCGTCGCTCTCGGCCGCGATCTGCTCACCCGGGCCCAGGCGTTGAAGAAGGACGCCGGCGAACGGATCAAAGGCGCGGACACGGCGCTCCTCGCCTACGACGCGGCGGTCACCGGCCCCGACCAGGTCCTGGCCGCGACCGACGCCCTCAAGGCGCTGCTCGGCCAAGACGTCCTGGTCGTCCCGGAGTTCACCCCGTCGGACCCGTTGGCGGCGGACTGGAGGAAGGCCCGCGACGACAGCGCCCGGCTCGTCAAGCACCTCGGGGACGACTTCGACCGGGACTTCCCGGTCGACGACTGGGTGCACGGGATGGCTCGGGTGCGGGAGAAGATCCGCCTGTGGGAGAAGGCCGTCGCGATCGGTGACGCGCTGCGCGGGCCCGGCGGTCTGCTCGGCAACATCGTCGGCTGGCAGGAACCCGCCCTGGCCCCGGTCCAGTTGCCCTACCGGCCCGACGACCACTGGCTGGCCATGGAGTTCAAGGCGGGCACCCGGATCGTCGAGGACCGGCTGCTGTTCACCGCGCACTACGCCGGCGAACCCCTCCTCGGCACGGGCAGGCGCTGCGGCCTGCTCCTGGACGAGTGGACCGAGGTGATCCCCGCCGAGCGCGAGACCACCGGGATCGCGCTGCACATCGACCGTCCGGACTCCGAGCCGCCCCAGGCGCTGCTCCTGGTCGTCCCGCCGGTGAAGGGCCGGACGTGGAAGTGGGACGACCTGCTGGCCGCCGTCAACGAAACCCTCGACCTGGCCAAGATCCGGTCCGTCGAACCGCACCACCTCGACGACACGGCGTACGCCCAACTGCTGCCCGCCACCGTCATGTCGGCGACCCGGCAGCCGGTCACCATCAGCACCGATCTCGCGATCTCCAACCTCCGGTGGAAGGCCCAGGCCCATGACTGAGCCCCGTATCGACAACCTGCGAGCCGCGCTCGACAGCCGCGCGGCGCCCACCGTCGGCCTGTGGAACCGGCTCGAGGGCAGGCCGCGGACCACCGACTTCGACCGGGCGCTGCGCGCGGAGGTCCGCGACCCGCTGTGGATGCTCACCCGGCAGTGGCAGCTCGGCGAGTTCCGCGGCGCGGACGCCGGTTCCCCGGTCACCGCGACGTACTCGGTCGACACCACCACGCCGAGCCACTTCCGCCCCGCCGGCGGCACCGTCGAACCCCTCCCCGCCGACCGGCCGTTGGAGACCGTCGCCGAGCGCCGCGCCCTGCCGTTCGCGTTCGGCGCCGACCGGATCTCCTTCGACCTGCGCCTGGCCATCGGCCGCCGCTGGATGAAGCTGCTCGCCCAGAACCTGATCCTCAACGTCATCAGCCTGAACGTGCGCGGGAAATACATCACGCGCTACCCCATCGCCCTGCCCGACCCGACCGTCGACGCGGACACCCCGCGGGTGGCGCACCCCGAGGTCTGGTCGACGATGCAGGCACTCGCGGGGCGGCGGATGGACGGGTACGAGTTCTACCGGTTCCTCAAGGGCGGCGGAGCGGCGTACGACGGCATCAGCGGTCTGCTCGGACTGCACCGGAACGAGCTGGTCCGCCTCGGCAAACGCCTCGTCGACTGGTTCGACGCGCTGATCGACCAGCCGGCCGAGGACCCCGGCGCGCACACCACCAACTCCACGTGGGACCCGCGCCGCCTGGAACACCGCTTCTCCGTCTCGGCCCGTCCGCCCGAGGGCGGCACGGCCACGGAGAAGGTCCTCACCGCGCAGGAGTATCCGGGCGGGACGCTCGACTGGCACGCCTTCTCCATCGACCCCAAGAACCCGCTCGGCGGCACCCGGCCCGCCGCGGCCTCCCTGCACCGCACCGTCTTCCCCGCCCCCGTCCGCTTCTCCGGCATGCCGCTGCCCCGCTGGTGGGCCCTGGAGGACGAGCGCACGAACTTCGCCGCGGTCCGCCCGGACAGCACCGACCTCGCGCGGCTGATCTTCCTGGAGTTCGCCCTCGTCTACAGCAACGACTGGTACCAGCTCCCCTGCGACCTGCCCGCCGGCACGCTGGCGTCGGTCCGGGGCCTCGCGGTGACCGACGTCTTCGGGCAGAAGCGGTGGATCACCCCGGCCGGTTCGGGCAGCGACGCGAACTGGCAGCGCTGGTCGATGTTCACGCTCGACACCATCGGCGACGACGACGTCGCCGCGGACACCAGCCTGCTCCTGCCGCCGAGCGTGCCGAAGGTCGCCGAAGGCCCGGTCCTGGAGGAGGTGGCCCTCATCCGCGACGAGAGCGCGAACATGGTGTGGGGCCTGGAGCAGTCCGTACGCCTCGCCACCGGCGAGTCACGGCGCGGCAGCGAGGTCGCCGCCGAGGTGCTCGCCCACCGACTGCGCCTCCACCCCCCGGCCACGCCCCCGGCTCCGGTCGCCCCGGTCGCGTACAAGGCGATGAACTCGGTGCCCGAGAACTGGATCCCCTTCATCCCCGTGCACACGCCCGGCCAGAACCGCGACATCCAGCTGCAGCGCGCCGCCATGCCCGGCGTCGTCGACGGCCTGCCGGTCCACCCCCGTACGTCGCTGCTGCGCGAAGGGTTCGACGCGCGGCGCCAGTACTTCGTCAACGAGGAGGAGGTGCCGGAGGCCGGCACCAGGATCACCGTGTCCTACAACCGCACCCGCTGGCGCGACGGCCGCGTCTCGGTCTGGCTCAGCGCCCAGCGCGGTGCGGGCCACGGGGAGGGCCACAGCGGCCTGGCCTTCGACTTCCTCGCCGATACGACACCGCCGCCTGGTCCCGCCTAGAGGCTGACCGGTATGGGGCTGGGCTCATCCGGGTCGGCTGACCGCCGCTCGGCTCAGCCGGCGCATCACCGCCGGGTCGCCTCCCGCCGCTGCCAAGGCCGTCCGGGGCGACGTGCGCGGTGCTACGTGAAGCCCGGGGCCAGACGGTGGCTTCGGCTCTCGTACACTGCGCGGTCATGACTGAACGATGGCCCTTCATCCACCACGTCACCTTCATCGCCTCGGACCTTGAGGCGAGCACGCGCTTCTACACTGCCGCGCTCAAACCTCTCGGTGTGGTCGGGGAGGCGGCAGACGGCGGAGCGGAGTTCTGGGAGGAGGAGTGGGACACTCCGTCCTTCGGCCTGTACCCCGCGGGCGACGCCACGGTGACACAGGGCGCGCACATCGCGTTCACCGCTCGTGACCGGGCATCGGTCGACGCTTTCTATGCGGCCGCCCTGGCTGCCGGTGGCACGACTCGCCACGAACCCCGGCTCTGGCCCGAGTACCGCGCCTATTGCGCGTTCGTGGACGACCCGGACGGCAACAACATCGAAGCCGTGTACAAGGAGCAGGCGTAAGTCAGCTGTTGCGCAGGACGGGCCGCGGGCCCGGCCCGCGATCCCACCACGGCCGCGCCGTGCTCGTGAGCCCACTCAGTCAGCACGGCGATCGGCGTCACCAGCGTCCGGCCCACCCATTCCCGCGACGGTGGTGGGTCACATGCACGGGCGCTAGGGTTGGATGCGCCTCCCCGATGGTGAGTGAACTCATGTGAGTTGCCGGGGTGTTGGGGTGCCGCCGGTCAGAGGGTGGCTCGGTCCACGGTGGTCGAGATGACGGCCATCGCGCTGATCTCCACCCGGAATTCCGGTTTGGCCAGCGCGGAGACCTGGAGCACGGTGCTGGTCGGCGGTGGATCACCCAGCCGCCGATTGCGTACCTCCGAGACGGCGGGGAGATCGGCCATGTCCAGCACGTACACCACGAGGCTGACGAGGTCGGCGAGTCCACCCCCGCACGCCGCGAGTGCGGAGTCCAGGAGGTCGAGGACACGCTCGGTCTGGCGCCCGGTGTCGTGCGCGGCCACCGGGTCACCGGCCGGGTCCTTGGCCACCTGGCCGCTGACGAGGACGAGCGAGGTGCCGCCGGCCAGCGGGACGACGACCGCCGGGGAGTAGCGGGCTGCCGTCGGAGGGTGGTCCTCAGGGTGGACAGGGAAGAACGGCGCGTCCATGCGGAGTCCTCTTCGGGGGATGCGGCCCCAGGGGCCGGACGGTAGGTGCGGTGACGTCCGTGCGGCGATCGACGGTGCGGAACCGGCACGGAGGACGGGAGTCGTGGCATGCGGCCGATGCGGGTGCTGATCGTGGACAACGGGAGCCTGTCGGTGACAGTGATGGCCCGCCGACTGGCCCAACTGGGCTGCGAGAGCGACATCGTGGCCTGCGCGGACGTTCCCCGGCGCCCAGCCGACCGGCATCGCGCCATGGTGCTGAGCGGCACGAAGGTGCCCGCCGATCAGGGGGCGTACGGCCCGCTCGTCGAACTGGTCGACGGGTGTCGGCTGCCGGTGCTCGGCGTGTGCGGCGGCATGCACATCCTCGGCCTTGCCCAGGGCGCCTCCCTGGTGCGGCGCGGGCAACGGGTGGGCGGCCATCAGGTGACGCTCGACGGCAGCGATCCGCTGTTCACCTATGTGGGGCGCACCGCCCGGCTCTTCCAGCGGCACACCCTGCACCTGAGCGACGTACCGGACCAGCTCACGGTGACCGGCTGGTCCGAGGACTGCCCGGTGGAGTTCATCCGTTCCGCGGACGGACGGCTGGCCGGAGCGCAGGCTCATCTGGAGTTCCGCCGTGACGGCGAACTGATACTGCGCCGCTTCCTCGAACTGGCCGCCGAGTTCTGACCGGCATCGGCCAAAAGGTCCGGCGGGGCTGCCTCGGTGCCGGACGGTGCGAAGACCGCGGCCAGTTCGGTGCGGCCGCTCAGCCCCAACTTGGCGTAGACATGGTGGAGATGGTTGTCCACCGTCCGTACGGACAAGGACAGCGCGGACGCGATGGCGCGGCTGGGCAGGCCGTCGGCCGCGAGCCTGGCGATGTCCAGCTCCCGCGGAGTGAGCCAGGGGAATCCGGACCGGGACAGCACGGTCACCGCCGGAGCACCTCCGCTGCGTTCCAGGAAGAGCGCGGCCCGGGCCCGCAGTCGCTGTGTGTCCACGCCGTGCCCCTTGGCCTGATGGACTCGGGCGGCCTCGGCGTATGCCTCCGCGGCCTGCAGGTGCATGGTGCGTTCGGCGAATTCCGCGGCCACTCGCTCGAGCGTCGTGGCATCGGCCCGGGTGGCTGCCTCGGCATGGGAGCACAGCAGTGGGGCGAGGGCGTGCTCCGAGTGGCCGGCCAGTTCCCGCAGGCGGCGGGCGGCGGGTGCGGGGTGGCCGAGGCGGACGGCGTCATGCAGTGCGAGCGGTTCGAATCCGGCGAGTTCAGGGTGGCGTGCCGCTGCCGCCGCCACGCTCAGGGCGATCCGGCCGGCATCGGCCAGGTCACCGTCTGCATGGGCCGTCCAGGCCCGGACGAGCTCTGCCCAGGAGCCACTGGGGACGTGGCCGCCGCCGTGGCCCGCGCCGTCACCTTCGTCGTCGCCCGCGATCCGCGCCAGCGCCTCGGCGGCGAGCCGGGCGTCACCGGCGAGGGCGGCCAGGGCCGCGTGCTCCCGATGCAGGGCCGGTGCGCCGGGCCAGGCCGCCGGGTACTCGTCGAGCAGTCGCAGCCCTTCGTGCACCGAGCGGCGCGCCGTTCCGATCCACCCCTGTATGCGGGCCGCGCGCGCCAGATCGGTGCAGGCCCACAGCATGGCCTGAGGCCAGTC
Source organism: Streptomyces sp. NPDC059009 (assembly GCF_042740175.1). Classification (NCBI taxonomy): domain Bacteria; kingdom Bacillati; phylum Actinomycetota; class Actinomycetes; order Kitasatosporales; family Streptomycetaceae; genus Streptomyces; species Streptomyces sp. NPDC059009. The sequence continues at coordinate 40,829 of NZ_JBHYJB010000008.1, forward strand.
GTACGCCGCGGCGACGCGGTAGGCGTCGTCGGCGATGGACACGGCGTGCTGCGACTCGCCCGCGAGAAGGCACGCCTGGCAGCGCGCGTGGGCGAGAGCGGCCCGCAGCAGGGGCGAGGGGTGTGCGGGTTTCGAGGCCACCACGTCGGCTCGGTCCAGTGCGGCCAGGGCTCGAGCGAACTGGCCCCGCCTGGCCCAGACGGTTCCTTGCACGCACAGGGCGAGTGCCGAGGGTTCGGGGTCACCACCGAACGGGACCAGGTCCGACGACACCAGGCGAAGCGCGTCCTGGGAGCGGCCGCGGCAGGCGAGCATGAACGCCTCGGCGGACCGTATCCGTGCGGGATCGACCGTCGTGCCCTGGACCGCACGGAGTTGCCGAACAGCTTCGGCCGCTCCCCCGGCCCGGCAGAACTCCGCCCAGGCCCGGCCCATCGCGAGTTCGTCACGCACTTCGGGTGACGGATGCCCCCGCTCCCGCTCCCGCTCGGGCGGTGAGCCTTCCCGCGCGGCGGCCCAGGGCGCTGACGTGATGTCGGTGTCCGTGTCGGTGTCGGTGTCGGTGTCAGGAGTGGTGGCGGCTCCGGTTGCGGTCCTGGCACCTGTGTCGGTGACAGCTCCTGCCGCTGTCTCCTCACCGGTTCCGGTCGTGGCCGGTATGGAGCCGGGCGATGTGCTGCCCGGCAGGGTGGCGCGCCACAGGACCGCCGCAGCTTGAACCGCGGCCGTGACGGAGAGCCTCTCGCCCGCAGCCAGTGCGTCGGACGCGAACGAGGTGGCGGAGCGGAAGTCCCCTGCGGCGAAGGCATGTCGGGCCGCGCGGACCAGGGTGCCGGACGGCACGGGCACCCGGCCCGCCTGGCACAGGGACACCGTGTGCGGCGGCGCCCGGCCCCCGCTCTCCTTGAGTGCGGCCGAGGCCAGCAGCCCGAGCTGCCGCCTGCAGTTGCCGGCCCGGAGCGCGGGACAGTGGGCGCGCACCATCGCGGCCAGGAGCGGTGCCACGAGAGTGACCAGCGGCCCGTCCGGTGACTCGCCGGTATGGATGACCCCGGCGGCCTCGGCCGCTTCCACCTCGGCGGCGGTGAAGGCCGTACGCAGGAAGGCGAGCGGAACCGGATCGCCGTGGGCCACCATCTCGACCAGATCGAGGGCACGCCCGCGCGGCCGTCCGAGCCGCTCGTCGACGAGTTCGGCGAGGCGGGCGCCGAGAGGCCAGCGGCCACGCCAGCGCCAGACGCCGTGCGCCTGGGACAGTGCGCCGCTGTCACGCCCGGCGGCCACCAGTTCGGCGAGGAGTTCCTGATTGCCGGCGGTGGCTCGCCACAGCCGGTCGGTGGTGGACCGGGCGACGAGGCCGCCCAGCAGAGACTCCAGGAACGCGTCCGCGTCGGCCCGGTTCACCGGCCTGAGGTCGATCCGAAGGGCTCTGCCCTGCTTGTGCAGTTCGACGAACGACGCGGGGAAGTGCTGCCCGCTGCGGGCGGCGAGCAGCACCAGCGACCGCCCTTCCAGAGCCAGCCGGTACAGCAGTGCGCCGGACATCTCGTCCAGGAACTGCGCGTTGTCGGCGACGACCACGAGACGGCGCCGGCTGGACGGGCCTCCGCCCAGGGCGTCTGCCGCGGCACGCAGGACCCCTGCGGTGGGGAGGTCGTTGCGGGGAAGGGCGCCGGGAGGGAGGAGGGGGGCCAGCGCTCCGAGGGGTACGTGCCGGGTCCCCGCGGCGGTGAGGGCCTGCACGATCCGGTGCCGCTCGGTCGCGGCGAGCACATCCGAGGCCCGGGCGAGGAGCCAGGACTTGCCGGTGCCCGCGGGCCCGGCCACCAGAACCGCACCGGTCGCCGTGAGCGGTGGCTGCGCCCTGCCCCCGCGGGCGGGACGATCGAGGCCGGCCGCGTCCCGGATACCCGCCAGCGCGCGTTCCATGAGCTCCGCCGGCCGCCGCCGACCCGCGAGACAGAGATCGCCGGCGTCCTCCGCGCGGTCCTTGGCCGGCCCAGGGGCCGGGCGGGTCGCCACCCCGTGTCACCTCCAGTGGGTCGGGGCATCGCCTGCGGCTGCCCCGACGGGTCGGTGTGCTCCGCACTCTAAGTGGGCGCGGAGATCGTCGATAAGACACCTATCGGCCGAGGCGATCGCCGGACGGCGCCGCGTCAACTGCCAGCGGACCAGGGAGTGTTGAGTAATTCCGTGCCGAAAATTGAGTAGAGCGCTGCTCAGGTCTTCCAGGCCACGATGTGCTGCACTGCCTTGGTGATGGGCTTCCGTGGGTTCGGTCAGCCGGTGCCGCCACTGCTGCAAGCGTGACAGGACCGGGCAGTCGGAGTTCGCCGGTGTCCTGAGTACGGGGGCTCAGCCAAGGTCATCGAGGCGTAAGGACGAACCGTCGTGCCCGCTGCCGCTTTTCCCTTCTCCCTGCCCGACTCCCCTGCTTCTCCCCGCTCTCACGCACCCGCGCCCGATACGCCCGTGCCGCTCCGGGAACGCCTGCCCCGGGTGTCGGATGCGACCCTGCGCGACTCCGCGCACATGGCCGGCATCGAATTCACTGCGGCCGGTGCGGCCGCGGTCTCCGCTCTGCTGCACCGCATCGGTGTCGACCTGGTCGAGGTCGGTTTCCTCACCGGTCCCCACTGCGCCGACGCCGCGCTCGTCGAAGCCGCCCACGAGGCCGTCGGCCCCGAGAACTGCCTCTCGCTGGTGCCCGTACGCACGCGCACGCAGGTCGCGCAGGCGCTCGCCGAGGCCCGGCGGCTGCGGTGCATGAGCGTGATGCTCTCGCTGCCGACGTCCGCGGAGCACGCGGAGCTCAAACTCGGATCTCCCAGCCTGCGCAGGCTCATCAAGCTGGCCTGCGACGCGATCGCGCAGGCCAAGAGCCTTGGTCTGCATGTCACCTTCAGCGGCGAGGACGCGGCGCGCACCCCGGAGTCACGGCTCGCGGAGTATGTCGCGGCGGGTTTCGGTGCCGGAGCCGACCGCTTCCGGCTGGCCGAGACAGTCTCGTCGCTCACCCCCTGGCGCTGCGCGGAACTGGTGGCCGGGCTCAAGGGGCTGGAGGAGGTCGGCGAGGTGGAGGTGCACTGCCACAACATGCTGGGCATGGCGGTCGGCAACTCGCTCGCCGCCCATGCGGCGGGAGCCGACTGGATTTCCGCCACCTCGGCGGGCATCGGAGAGCGTGGCGGCAACACTCCGCTCGCCGAACTCCTGTGTGCCCTGCGCGTGTTGTACGGCGATCACCGCCACGCCCTGGAGCACCTGCCCGAACTGGCCGCCGAGGTCCACCACAGGGCGGGACTCGAGGAGCCGTTCGTCTCCGGCCCGGCCACGCGGTACGCCTTCGCCTACGAGATCCCGGGGCAGCTCGCCCACCCCGAGGCATACGAGTCCATCGCTCCTGAACAGGTGGGCAACGAGCGCTGCCTGCGCGTGCGGACCCGCTTCGCCCCGGCGCTGCTGCGCTGGGCGCTGGGCGACGCCGCCGACGGCCTGGACCTGGACGCCTACCGTTCCTGGCTGCACCGACGCCAGGAGCGTTGCGGCAGTCCGCTCCTCGACCGGGCGGAGATCCGGCGCCTGGCGGACGTCTTCCGGGTCTCGCCCGATTCGCTCGACGGCCTGGGCGTTCCCGACGGTTCTCACGGTCGGGCTCCGGTGATGCCGCCGGCCGATGCCGAACCGACGACCACGTCCGGGAGGCCGTGATGAGTACCGTCGCGACGCTGTGCCCCGAGTGTGAGACCGAGCTCTCCCTGCCGCCCCTCACCGAAGGCGAGACCGTGAACTGCCCGGAGTGCCTTCTGACGTTGCGGGTCACCCACCTCGAACAGGGCCGGGTGGAGCTGGAGTTGGTCGAGGCGGAGCTGCGGGACTGGGGCCAGTGATCGCGCGCGTCGGACAGGAACAGGCAGTCGGACAGGAACAGGCAGTACGTCCCGGGCCGCGATCGGGCACTGCCGGGGTCGCCGTCGTCACCGATCGCGTCGGCTGGGAGGAGCGGCGCCTGCTCGACGCGCTCGGCGCCCAGGGGGTCGAGGCGCGCTGGGTCAACGACGAGGCGCTCTGCCTGGGCCTGCCCAAGAGCGCCGTGCCCGACTGCTCGCTCGCCCTGATCCGCAGCCGCAGCTATGTGCGCGGTCGCCTCCTCGCCACGCTGCTGCACGCCCACGGCATCGCCACCCTGAACCGGCCCCGGGCCATCCAGCTCTGCGAGAACAAACTGGACCTGCTGCAGGTCCTGCACCGTGCGGGCGTGGCGGTGCCGGAGTTCCGGCTGGTCCTCTCGCGCGGCGATCTGCGCGCCGCGCTCGCCGAGTTCGGCACCCCGGTGGTCGTCAAGCCGCTGTACGGCGGCCGGGGGCGCCGCGTCTTCCTGCTGCGCGATCAGGACCTGGCGGAGTCCTTCTACGACTATGTCGAGGATCTGGGCCACGGCTACGAACAGGCGTGTCTCGCCGAGCCGTACCTCTCCGGTGCCGCTCTGCGCTGTCTTGTGGCCGGTGAACGCGTCCTGGCCACCGTGCGGTTCACCCGGGCTCCCGGAGAATGGCGGAGCAACGCCGCCAAGGGCGCGGCACCGCACTATCTGGCCGACTGCCCCGACGCCCACGCACTCGCGGTGCGCGCCGCGGCCGCGCTGGGTCCGGGCATCTACGGCATCGACCTCTTCGACCGGCCGGAAGGTCCACTCGTCGGGGAGATCAACCACACACCCGGCTTCCGCGCGGTCGCCGATGTCGCCCCGCTCGACGTGGCCGCGGCGATCGCCACATACATCCGAGAGGTCCTCGGATGACCCGCGTCGGCGTCGTGGGCGCCTCGGGCCTGACCGGCGGCGAACTCATCCGCCTCGTCCATCAGCACCCCCAGCTGGACCTCGCCTACCTCGGGGGCCACCGGCATGCCGGGCAGCGGCTCTCGGCGGTCCACCCGGGGCTGCGGCTCCGCCCCGACCCGCTCATCGAGAGCGCCCTCGACGGCGGTGCGGCCCGGCGCTGCGACGCGGTGCTGCTCGCGGTCCCGGCGGCCGTGTCGGCGGCCCTGGTCCCTCGCCTCGCCGGTGCCGGGCCGGTTGTCGTGGACCTCAGCGCCGCCTTCCGGCTGCGGTCACCCGAGGCGCACGCGCGGTGGTACCCGCGGGTCGACCGGTCGCCAGGACTCGTCGACGACTTCGTCTTCGGCGTCCCCGAACTCATCCGCAAGGAGCTGTCGGAGGCCGACCTCATCTCCCTGCCCGGCTGTTACGCGACCGCCGCCATGCTCGCTCTCGGCCCGCTCCTCATCGCCCTGGGGCTGCGCCCGGACAGGCTGCTCGTGGACGCCAAGGGCGGGTCCAGCGGGGGCGGGCTCTCCGCGCGCCCGGCCGACCTGCACCCGTACCGGAGCGGCACGGTCTCCCCGTATGCCCCTGCCGGCCACCGCCACGGAGCGGAACTCGACGAGTTCTTCGCCCTGCACGCACCGGGACCGCTGCCCCGCACGGCCATGTCGGCCTACGGCACCGGCGGCGTCCGCGGACTCCTGGTGAGCTGCTACGTCTGCATCGACACGGCAGATCAGCGGGAGGAGGCGCCGCTGGACGACCGGACGCTGCTGCGCTCCTACATTCGCTTCTACCGTGAGCATCCCTTCGTGCGCTTCAGGCGACCCGAAGAATCCGTCATCCCCCTGCCCAGCCCGAAGGCCGTCACCGGCTCCAACTTCTGTGATGTGACCGCCCTGTACGACGCGGACGGGGGACGGGTCGTCGCGCTCGGCGCGCTGGACAACCTGCTCAAGGGCGCAGCCGGGCAGGCGGTCCAGGCGCTCAACCTCCGCTTCGGACACGCGGAGGACGCGGGCCTGACCATGCTGCCCACGGTGCCCGTATGAAGGGGCAGGACGGCCCTGTCGCGGGCGGCGGCCCGGCGGACGGGCGTGCTCCGGGCACCCTCGTGGTGAAGCTGGGAGGCAGCGTCCTGCACGAGCTGTCCTCCGCCTGGTGGGACGACTTGGCCGCCCTGACGCGCTCCGGCACGCGCACGGTCCTGGTGCACGGCTGGTCGAAACAGCTCGCCGCACTCGACCCCGCCCACGGCAGGCCCGAGGCGTTCGTCCGGGACCGCCACGGAAACCGCAGCCGTCTGACCACCCCTGGCGTCCTCGCGGACATACGACAGGTCAGCACATCCATCCACGCATACGTCGCCGATCAGCTGGCCCACCGCGATCTGACGACTCATCACATACTGGGCAGCGACGGACTCTTGTCCGCCCACCCGGGCGAACGCCTGTGGTGGCAGGGGCGCGCGCTCGTCGAAATCGACAACCTGGTCGGCCCTCCGCACCGTGTCGACGCGACGCGGCTGGCCGACGCCGCAGCCCACGCCGACTGCACACTCGTGACCCCACTGGCCCGCGACCCGCACGGCCGCGTGGTCAACACCGATGCGGACCGTGCGGCGGCGGCCCTGGCCGCCGCGCTGCGGGCACCCTGTCTGGTCCTCGTCACGGATGTGCCCCACGTCCTGGTGGGCGGCAGGCCGGTGCGCCGGCTGGCGCTCTCCGCGGTGTCCGGGCTCCGGCGGGAAGCCACCGGCGGCATGCGCAAGAAGCTGCACGCCACCGCCGAGGCCCTGCGCTGCCAGGTGCCCAGGGTGGTGATCGGCAACGGTCCCGTCAGCTCCCTGGCCGGCGGACGGCGCGGCACTCTGATCGAAGGGCCGTCCGCCGATGAGGCACGCAAGCGCCACGCCTCAGGAGACCGCCACGACGACGGATCCGGAACACGAGGGCGGTGAACACGTGCGCCGGCGTGCGTGGTTGTTGTTCCTGGCCGCCTCCGTGATCGGTGGAATGCCCTACCTGCTGATCAAAGTCGCGCTCACGGACTACCCGCCCGCCACCGTCGTCTGGCTGCGCTGTCTCGTGGCCACACTGGCCCTCGGCGCCCTGTCGCTGCGCCGCAGCCTGCTTCGCTGGCTCCGCCACCAGTGGCGGGCGGCCTCACTGCTGGCGCTGGTGCAGATCACAGTCCCCTTCCTCGCCATCGCGGCAGGGGAGCAGAGAGTCACGTCGTCGCTCGCGGGATTGCTCATCGCGACGGAACCGCTGTTCGTGGTGGCCCTCCTGCGCTGCCTCGCCCCCTCGGAACGCGTGGCCCCCGGACAGATCGCAGGCATGCTCCTCGGCGTCCTCGGAGTCTCCGCCCTGGTCAGCACCGGCGGCGGCGACCCCTCCTCCACTCTTGTCGGGGTCACCCTGCTGCTGACCGGGTCGTTCGGCTACGCCCTCGGAGTCGTCCTGCTCAAACGGCACTTCGCCGAGGTGCCGCCCCACGAACTGGCCACCGTCACCCTCGGCCTCAACGTCCTGCTGCTCGCACCGCTGGGCGCCTCCGCGGCCGTGACCCGCGCTCCCGCCTGGACCACCGCGGCGGCGGTCCTGTCGCTCGGCCTCGTCTGCACGGCCGTCGCCTTCCTCGTCTACTACGCCCTGGTCCCCGCGGCCGGAGCGGCCCGCGCGGCCGTCGTCACCTACCTCAACCCCGCCGTGGCCGTGCTCCTCGGCGCGCTGTTCCTCGACGAGCACGTGTCCCTGATGACGGTCACCGGCTTCCTGCTCGTGGTCACCGGCTGCTGGCTGGCCACGCGCCGCTGGGGCCGCAACCGCACCGAAGGGCTTGCGCCGGCACCCGGCACGGGGCGCGGCGAACACACAGGTCACCGCCGAGAATGAGCAGGCCTCTGTGCCAGGGCGGCCTCGCCGCCCTGGCACAGGGTTACGTCGCACTTACCACCTGAACATGGCGACCTTGGCCGCGGCGCTCACGGTCCTTGACGCCACCTCGGCCACGTTCTCGCCGACATCGACCACTTGTTGGGCGGCGCCGGCCAGTGCCTTGCTCTCCTTGAGCCGGGCGTTGACGTAGTAGTTGGCGGCAACGGCTGCGACGGGACCGGCAACCGGGCCGATCACCGGCACGGCACCGGCGGCGATGCCGCCGGCTGCTCCGGCCGCACCCGAGATCAGCCCGCGCATACCGGCTTCCACGTAGTCCTCGGCGTCGTGGAACTCGTCGTCCACGGCGAGAAGAGCCATCTCGATGACGGGGGTCGACACGACACCTGCGAGTGGTCCGGCCACTTTCACCAGGGTTTGCGCGGTGGCCTTGGTCGTGGCGTACCGGGCGCCCGCCTGAGCCACGGCTACCGAACCCTCACCACCGACCACCGTGGCGGCATAGCGGGCCGCTTCCCGCCCGACCATCTCAGCCCCGAGGGCTTCCGCCTTCGTCGTGAAGAGAACCTTCGAGCCCTCGCGGGTCACGGCCTTGATCAGCTCAGCACCGAACTCGTTCACTGGCAGCCTCCCACCCTTGTACGCCTGCGCTGCGTTCGACGCTAAGTCACTGCGGGAACCTGCATGGTGGGCCTCTTGCCGGTGTGGCGGATGCGGCGAAATCCTATTCAAGAAGTGAAGCACGGCCTTACCTCGTCCAGCATGTGCGCCCGCGTCACCACCCGCGCGCCCCCTCTGTTTCGTCTGCTTCGTTGGGAGTTACCTTGCGGGGGTCTGTTGCGATGACTGCTTCGTCTATTGAACGGACGGCGTCTGCGGGATGAGGGCCGGGTTCGGAGCGCTGGACGGGCCTTGCACCCGCGGCCTGCCCCGGCGCGGAGCCGGGGCAGGCCGCTGCATTCACGGAGTGGTGTCAGGTCGCGAGGTGGAATCCGGCGCCGACGCCGCCGTTGGCGTTCATCTCGTCGATGATGCTCAGGATCGGCGAACTGTGCTGGGCACCCCATGCGTTGCCGACCAGCGTCTGGCCGTTCACGACGGGGGAACCGGAGTCGCCGCCGTCGGTCCAGATGAGGTGGGTGAACCAGATGCCGTTGGTGCCCAGTTTGATGCCGCAGGTCAGACCGGTCCGGTGGCCCTGCTTGCACATCCGGGTCCCGTTGGCGGGCGGCGCCCCGATCGAATTGATGGTGACGGAGCCGACGGTGCTGGTGGGGGCGACCCGGCTCTCGTCCAGCTTGATCACCGCGTAGTCCAGGCCCTTGGGCCCGCTGTTGAGCAGGTTGTTGGGGGTACTGACGTACGTCACCGTGCCGATCGACCCCGTCTCCAGGTCGGGGCGGCTGGCCTTGAGGTCGGCCGGGGCGGCGGCCGTTCCGGCCGGCGAGGTGTCCCGGTAGACCTGCTCGCCGACCAGTTTGTTGCCCTGCTCGTCGATGAAGCAGTGGGCGTTGGTGAGGCCCACCAGGTTGCCCGCCGCGTCGCGGCCGACCGCGGTGAGGGTGCAGACGTAGTAGCTCGTGGGCTCCTCGGGCGTCGGCTTCAGCCGGAAGACGATCCCGGTACCGCCCCCGACGGGCGTGAGCGCCCGCGCGCTCGGGGCGGGGGGCGAAGCCGGGGCGGCGCCTGCGGACGGAGCCGCCGTGAGGGACATGCCTGCGAGGAGGACAACAACACCGAGGGCACGTAACGGACGTATCATTCCATCACTTTCCTTGAAGGACTGGGCAGTTGACTGAAGCCCAGGGGTACGGCTCGCGTCAATCACCACGCCGAACAGAAGTCTCTTCTTGTATCACCCACGCGCCTCAGGAACACAGGAGGCGAACCGGCCGCGCCGGGCCTCGCCCGCCCGCGCTCGCGGTCACGACGTGGTCGACGGGGCCGGCTGAACCTCCTCGGCGAGCACCACTGGGTCCATCGACGCTTCCACCACGAGGTCGCTGCCGCCGACCGTGAGGCCGGCTTTACGCGGTGATTCGCCCGGGCCGCTCGGGCACCCCCACCGACGCGTGGCAACGGTACTGCCGATGCACTGACTCCAACGCGACGATCACCGCGCTCACCATCGGCTCCCCCGTCCACCGGCCCTGGTGGGCGGCCCCGGAAGAGAGCTCGAAGCGCTCCGTGGAGCCGCCCCTCGTACGCCTGGATCAGCGCTCTGACGGCGACGGCACACCGTCGAGCAGTGCGGACAGCCAGCGGACCACCGCTACCGCGCCCGGGTCGGGGTGACCGAGGGCGCGTTCGCCCAGGTAGCTGGAGCGGCCGCGGCGCGGGGCGAGTTGGGCGGTGGCCGTCGCGCCCTTGTCCGCGGCCTCCACTGCGCGGGCCAGCGCCGCCCTGGCGTCCTCGCCGTCGGTGAGCGCCTCGCGCAGGGCCTCGGCGGCAGGGACCAGGGCGTCGAGCATGGTCCGGTCGCCGACCTTCGCGCCGCCGAGGCGGCCGAGTTCCTCGGTGCCTTCGGCGAGCGCCCGGGCCCATGCGTCGGCCGGCGGGAACGTGCCGTCCGTCTCGGCCTCTTCGATGACCGTCGCGGCGCGCATCAGGAGTACGGCGTACAGCGGCCCCGAGGTGCCGCCGATCGCGCGGCGCACCGTCGAGGCCATGCCGCGCAGGACTCCGGCCGCGGTGTCGTCGTAGCCGGAGTAGTCCCGCTGCACCGCCTCGGAGCCGCGCTGCAGGCTGATGCCCAGGTCGCCGTCGCCCACTTCGCGGTCCATGGCGGTGAGTTCGGGCTCTGCGCCGACGAGGGTGCTGCAGACGCGCTCGATGGGGCCGCGCAGGGTCTCGCGTGCCCCGTTCGCGCGGGCGGCGTCGGTGTGTGCGGCCCTCGCGGGCTCTGTGCGCTTGGCGGTGCGGCCGATGGTGCGGGCCGGGCGGCCCACGTGCTGGGCGGGCCAGGCGGGGGCCGTGGTGGGGGCGTCGATGCGGGCCAGGACGGCGTCGTCCACCGGCAGCAGGGACAGCGAACAGCCGGGCATCTCCAGGGCGGTGAGGAAGTTGCCCGTCCACACCCGCTCCAGGACCAGGCCGCGCTCGGCCAGCCACTGGGCACAGCCGCGGGTCACGATGGCGAGCTCCATGGGCGGCGTGCCGCCGAGGCCGTTGACCAGGAGCGCGACGCGGGCTCCCGCGGTCAGGCCCCGGTCGGTGACGATCTGTTCCAGGAGCGTGGCGATGAGCCCTTCGGCGGGCTCGGCGGGCACCCGGCGCACCCCGGGCTCGCCGTGGATACCGAGACCCAATTCGAGTTCGCCGTCGCCCAGTTGGAAGCTGGGCGTGCCTGCCGCGGGGACCGTGCAGGAGCCCAGGGCGACACCCATGGTGCCCACGGCGGCCGCGGCCGCCTCGGCCTCACGCGCCACCTCCTCGAGGGGCGCACCCGCCGCGGCGGCCGCACCGGCGATCTTGTGCACCAGGACCGTGCCCGCCAGACCGCGGCGTCCCGCCGACTCGCCGTCGGCCGCGAGGGCGACGTCGTCGGAGACCGTGACGGTCGCCACGTCGATGCCCTCGGCGCGGGCCAGTTCGGCCGCCAGCGCGAAGTTGAGCCGGTCGCCGGTGTAGCTCTTGACGATCAGCAGGACTCCGGCGGGGCTCCGCACCGTACGAATGGTGTCCAGGATCGTGTCGACCGACGGGGACGCGAACACATCGCCGCAGACCGCGGCCGTGAGCATCCCGTCACCGACGTAGCCCGCGTGGGCGGGCTCGTGCCCCGATCCACCCCCGGAGACGACCGCGACGGTCTGGGGCAGGACCGTGCGCAGCGCTACGGTCTCCCCCTCCAGGAGCGAAATCTCCGGGTGCGCCCAGGCGATGCCCTCCAGCATCTCCCGCACCACGTCCTGCGGATCATTGATCAGCTTCTTCATTGCACAATCTCTCGCTGCGTCGGAACGTCGGTACGCCCGTGTCGTGTGGTCAGGCGCATTTCTTCGCGAAAGCGCGAGCGTACGCGTCTGTGGCGATCAGTACGTCCGTCACCATGCAGAGGACAGGTATCCAACTCCTCGATGGCGGCGCCCTCCAGGACCAGTTGGCCCGACGTCGCCCCGGCCGGGAGCCGGTGGCGGGGGCTTCCCTGACCCGGGGGCAAGTGGCGCACCACGAGAGCGGCGGCTTCCGCTGCTCCATCCTCGAAGCCGCACCGTCCGCTCGCAAGCAGTCCAGCGCCTCAACGATCACGCCTTTCCCAACAGGCCCCAGTGGCCTCCCCGTCACCGGCCGGAACCTACTCCGCCGACCACACGATCCGCCGGACAGGCACTGCCCTTGGCCCTGACCCTGACCATCGCCGCAGTCCGCGAGGGCACCGGCGGGATCCGGCTGCTGCTCACTCACCCAGCGGATGCGGAGCAAGCGTGACGCGTGCTCCCGTCTCCGCCGACCGCTCGATCGCGTGGAGCAGGTGCTGGCGCCGGGCCGCGTGCGCGAAGTCGGGGGCGTGGCGGGTGCCTTCGGTGAGGTCGGTGTGGATCTGGGCGTACTGGGCGCCCACGTTGTACGCGGGGTCGGAGCGCAGGTCGTCGAGGTCCGGTACGTCGAAGTAGCGGGCCGGGACCGGGAGTTCGGCTGGTGCGGTGTCCGTGCCGCGGGCGCCGCGCACCATGAGGGCGGCCTGCTGAAGGTGACCGTGGCCGCCGGTGACGACCAGGTCGCCCTCGGTGCCGTTGATCTCCCAGTGGAAGTTCGTGCCCCGGGACAGGCCCGCGCGGAAGTGGACGGAGGCGACCGCGCCCGACTCCAGGCGGCCGCTCACCGCGATCTGGTCGTGCACCGTCATCGGCGCCGCCCGGCCCGTGCCCTCCTCGTGCACCACCGGCCGCCGGACCGCCGTCGTCGAGCTGACCTCCGTGAACTCCCCGAGCACCAGCGACACCGCGTCGACGGTGTGCCCGAAGGGGATCGTCAGCATCGTGCCGCCGTTGGCCCGGTCGAGCAGATACTCCCCGCCCGGTTCGAAGACCGGCCCCCAGCGCCGCCCCGACGCGACCAGACTGGTGGACAGGACCTCGCCCACATAGCCGTCGGCGACCAGGTCGCGCAGATACCGGACGGCGGGCGCCGAGCGCGCCTGGAGTCCGGCGAAGGTGCGCACACCGGCGCCCTCGGCGGCCGCCGCGAGCTCCTCGGCCTCGGCGAGCCCGTTGCCGAGCGGCCACTCGGAGAGCACCGCTTTGCCCGCCTTCAGTGCGGTCAGGATCACCTCGCGGTGCCGGGGCACGCGGACGCTCACCACGACCAGGTCGACCTCGTCCCCGCGTACGAGATCGGCGGTGGAGCCGAAGGTCAGGGGCACTCCGAACTTCTCGCCCGCGGCCCGCGCGGACGCGTCGCTCGAGGCGGACAGGGCGCGCAGGTCGAAGCCGGGGAGCCGGGTCAGGGCGGGGACGTGGGAGTGGGGCGCCCAGCCGCCCCGGGCGGAGAGGCCGACGAGGCCGACGCGGACGGAAGCGGTCGCGGTGTGCTGCTGAGTGATCATGGCGAGACCGTAGGAGGCGCCCGGTGGTCACCCGCAAGGGCCCCTGCTTTATTTTGGAAACCATGGCAGCTCAGCGGCGTGATCACCAGGAGTTCCGGCACGACATCTACGGCCTTCTCTGCCCCGGCCGGGCCGTCTTCGAGCTCCTCGCGGGGAACAAGTGGTCGGGCCTCGCCATCACCGCCCTGGAGGACGGCCCGCGCCGCTTCGGGGAGCTGAAGCGCAGGTTGGAGGGCGTCAGCCCGAAGGTGCTCACGCAGACGCTGCGGCGCCTGGAGGAGAGCGGACTTGTCACGCGCACCGTCTACGCCGAGGTCCCGCCCCGCGTCGAGTACGCGCTGACCGAGCTCGGCCGCGGCGCCCTCGAACCCCTCGCCCACCTGCGGACGTGGATCCGCGCCAACACGGGCAGGTTCGGAACTCCCGGCATCGACGCGCCCGGCTCCCACCCCTGAACGCCCCTGCGGCTGCTCGGTCTTGACTCGGCAACAGGCCCGGCGGGCGCGGCCAGTCGTAGAGCGAATCGGCGCGCCCGGATGCCATGGGGCGACGGAGACCGGGCAGGGCAACCCTGATCCTGTCCCGCCGCCGCGGGGGCTCGTCGTGGCGGTGTGGCAGGCGTCGGAGTGAGCCACCCGGCGCAGCAGGGTCTCGGCGTCGCGGTCAGGCGCCTGGCCTCCTCGGCCGCCGCGCGCTCGTCCGGTCCCCGATTCATCGAGCTGTGGTCCCACCACGTCGTACGCGGCCTCGGCATCCGGGACGGTCCGCGAGGTGGTCCCGCCCCAGGCCCGCGTCTCCGGGGGTTGCCCTTTCGGACAATGTCGCGGCGTGGCTGCGGCCCTTACGGTGGGCGGGCTCTCGCTGTCCCGACCAGAAAGAGACGTCCATCATGAGGTTCCTGCGCAGCCGTTCCGGCGTCGCCGCATCCGCGCTCACCGTAGGCGTCGCGCTGCTTGCCCCGCTGACCGTCAGCTCCCCGGCGGACGCCGCCGTGAAGGGCTTTCACTCCAAGAAGGGCATCAAGTCCTGCCCGAAGAAGGGCCAGACCGTCTGGATGTACGCCAAGGGGGCCGGCAAGTTCCGGGCCTCGTGGCGAGCCGCAGGCACCAAGAAGATACGGTCCCGCCAGTACATGAACACGCCGGACGGCATCTCCACGACGGTCCTGCCGACCTGGCGCAAAAACGCGGCCTGGAAGCTCACCTCGACCTACGGCAACGGCAAGAACCTCGCCAAGGCGTTCGCCTTCTGCAGCACCCGTGGCACCAAGACGGTCGGCAAGGGCAAGGTCAACGACAAGAAGGTCGCCACCAAGCGCTGCGGCAAGGGCAAGCAGGTCTTCATCAACTCGCAGGCCATCGGCCGCGTCGAGCACAAGTTCAAGACCCCGGGGCGCGGCCACCACGTGTACACGCAGGACTTCAACGCCTACCAGGGCTATCTCCTGGCCTGGCGCGGCACGCCGACCGGCAAGCGCGCGGTGACGTACAGCATCCGCGCGAAGGACGTTCCCGGGAAGCTCAGGGGCGCCGTCATCAAGAAGACCCTGGTGCAGTGCCTCAAGTACTGACAGCACGGCCAGAACGGGCTGAGCCTGCTACCGGATTCCTCGGGTGGCGGCGCTCAGACCGCGCTGACTGCGCTGGTGCTACTTCACCGGCGTCCTACGGTCAGCCTGAAGAAGGAGGGGAACCACCTCGCAGGCGTTGAGTTCCGTCGCGATGGCGACGTCATCGGCACCGCCCGTACCGACGAGCTCTTGGCCCGAGGAGCCACGGTGCCTCGCCGGTACGGCTGGTGCCGGCTGAAGACTCCCTGTCGCTGCTGCCCCGCCTCGCACAACAGCCCGGAAGACAATGATCGAGCTCCGCCGTTAGATTCTCTGCCGTGACCTTGTCGGAGACGCACGGCCTCACGTCGATGACCGACGAGGCGCAGGTGCATTGGATCGCATTGGGGGACACTTCGCGGCGGGCGGCCGTGGTCATGCTCCACGGCGGTCCGGGTCTGCCGGACTACCTGGGCGCTGTCGCCCCCATGGTCGCCGACCTGGCGCCTGTGTACCGGTACGACCAGCGCGGCACGGGCGACTCCCCGTGGCAGGGCCGCCATTGCCTCGACCGGCATGTCGAGGATCTCGCCGAGCTCCTCGACGCATGGGACGTGCCCGCGGCCGTCCTGATCGGCCACTCCTACGGCACTGACCTGGCGAGCCGCTTCTGCCTGACGCATCCTGACCGGGTTGCCGCGATGATGCTGATGTGCGGGCCGTTCGTCGGTGATTGGCGTGCCGGGTACCGAGCAGAGCGAAGCCGCCGCATGTCCGCAGCCCAGCAGGCGCGGCTCCGTGAACTGGAAGGGTTGCCACACCGAACGGAGGAGCAGGAGGTCGAGCTGCTCACACTGGCCTGGTTCCCCGACCACGCCGATCCCCGACGAGGGTGGCTCTGGGCCGCGCAGGCCGCCCGGCGGCGCCGCCCCGTCAACTGGGCAATGAACGCCGAACTTGGCCGGGCCGGGCGCGCGGACCCGCTCGAAGAGCATCTTGCCGAGCTGCGCACGCACCTGCCCACGCGAGCAGAGCTCCTCGGCGGGGCCGACGACCCCCGCCCCGTGTCGGCTCTTGAATCGCTCGCGCTCCGGCTCGATCTTCCGCTGACCCGGATCGAGGGCGCTGGACACGAACCCTGGCTGGAGCGGCCTGACGCCGTACGTGCTCACCTGCGGCGGTTCGTACAGGGCGCGGTGGGCTCATAGGGACTGGGCCCACCGCGCAGGATGAGCGGGGGCGCCGCCCGGCCGTGCACGACGGCCATCGCCGGCCTCGGACCGTGACGGCCTCGGACGGAGACAGCCTCTGCCGGAGGCGGCCTCTGCCGGAGCTGTGCCCCATGTCGCCGAAAGTGGAAGGTGCTGCCTTCGCGGCCTGTCGAGCGGGGGCTTCGTGCCGGCGCGGGAGCAGTTCCTCGGCTCGGCGGCCGGACAGTCCGCGCCCGCTGTGAACCGGCCGGCCAGGCAGGGGCAGAGAAGGCCACGCGAACTTCAACAGGCGGACGTCTACGGCTGGTTGGGGCCTGCGGGGGCCGGGCCACCGGCCGGGTGCGTGAGACGATCGGGAAACAGGCCACTAGGAGAGGACTTTCATGGGGGGCACGGGTCGGCTGCATGTCAGTGCGGAGCTGGCGGGGCTGCTGGAGCGGATCGACGCGCTCGGCGGGACGCTCGATGAACGGGCCCATACCGCTGAGGAGTTGGGGAGGCTGCCGGAGGACACGGCGCGGGTGCTGCTGGACACGGGGATCGTGCGGGCCGAGCTTCCGCTGAGCCTGGGCGGGTACGAGTTCGCGCCACGGCAGCTGATCGAGACGGTGGAGCGGGCGAGCTACCACGACGCCTCGGCCGGGTGGACCATGTTCGCGCTGCAGCTGATGACCGGGACCACCGCGGCGTACCTCGCCGGGGACGCGGCGGCCGAGCTGTTTCCCGACGTGGCGAACGGAAAGTACGCGCTGCTGTCCGGGCACGGCACACGCCCCGGTCGGGCTGTCCCCGTGGAGGGCGGCTACCGGGTCAGCGGCCAGTGGCAGTTCGCCTCCGGGATGGCGCACGCCACCCACATCCACAGCGCGATCCAAGTCGAGGGCACCGGCGAGCTGCGGGTCCTGGCGATGCCGAAGTCACAGGTGACCCTGGACGGCAACTGGGACGTGCTCGGGCTGCGCGCGACCCACAGCATCGACTACCACTGCACCGACGTGTACGTGCCGCACGAGTACACCTACGTCGCGACCACCACCAGCCCGGTCAACGGCGGCGCCCTCTACCGCCTGGGCCTGGTCAACATGTCAGCGATCGGGCACACGGGCTGGGCCCTTGGTGTGGGCCGGCGGCTCCTGGACGAGCTGAAACGGGTCGCCGCGGCACGGACCGGTTCGCGGGGCGCTGCGGTGGACACCTCCCAGTTCCACGCGGAGTTCGCGACGGCCGAGGCCGGGCTCCGGGCAGCCCGGGCCTGGGTGTACGACGTCTGGCAGGACATCGAACACACCCTGGACCAGGACGAGTTGACGACTACGGAGCAGGACACCCTGATCCGTCTCGTCCTGAACCACACCACCTCGACCGTGTCCGAGGTGGGCCGTGCCGTCCACCGCTGGGCCGGCTCGGCAGCCATCCGCCGCGGCTCCGTCGACCGCTTCCTCCGCGACCTCAACACCGGCACCCAACACATCACGTCAAGCCCCGTCGTCCTCCAGAACTGCGGCAAGTGGCTCAGCGGCGCCCAACCCGACGCCCGATGGACCTTCCTCGACCTCACCTGACCAACCGCCCCGGGGGGTGCCCCGGGGCCCGACCGCCCGAGGCCGACACGAGCCCGACGCCCGGCCCCGAGGTGACGCCGACGGCTCCCAGCGTCGTTCCGGTCGCGCTGGAGCTGGGGCCCGCCCGAGTCGCCGTTGCACACCATGGCCCGGGGAACGCTGCGTGGAATCCATGCCGCCGGCTCATGACCTCGACTGGGCGCCGTCGCCATCGCCGACGACCAGGCGCATCGCCCCTCGCCGGAAGGGAATTGATGAGATGGAGAGATCCATCCCGTTGCACGAAGCAGCATTTCGTGCCCTGCCCCAGAGGCCCATACGGTCGGATTCATGGAATGGAATTTTCAGACGGCCGAACAGCTCACGACCGCCCTGCGTGCCGGTGAAGTGACCTCGGCGGAACTCACCGACGAGGCGATTGCCCGTATCGAGCGGGACGACAAGGCGGTCAACGCGATCTGTGTGCCGGACTTCGACCGTGCGCGGGCCGCCGCGCGCGGTGCCGACGAGGCGCGCGCCCGCGGTGAGGACCGTCCGCTGCTCGGTGTTCCGGTGACGGTCAAAGAGTCCTACAACATGGCGGGGCTGCCCACGACTTGGGGCCTGCCGGAGCATCGGGACTTTGTGCCGGCCGAGGACGCGGTGCAGGTGTCGCGGCTCAGGGCCGCGGGCGCGGTGGTGCTGGGCAAGACCAATGTGCCCTTGGGGCTGCAGGACATCCAGAGCTTCAACGAGATCTACGGAACCACCAACAATCCGTGGGACCACGGTCGCACGTCGGGCGGATCCTCCGGCGGATCAGCGGCGGCGCTGGCGTCCGGATTCGGCGCGCTGTCCATCGGCTCAGACATCGCCGGTTCGCTGCGCACGCCCGCGCATTTCTGCGGCATCTACGCGCACAAGCCGACACTCGGGCTGGCGGCGCCTCGCGGCATGGTCGCGCCGCCGGCACCGCCGTTGCCGGTCGACCTCGACCTCGCCGTCGTCGGTCCGATGGCGCGCAGTGCCCGCGACCTCGCGCTCCTGCTCGACGTCATGGCCGGACCGGACCCGCTGACGCACGGTGTGGCGTACGACGTGACGCTGCCGCCCGCGCGCCACGAGCGGCTCGACGACTTCCGGGTCCTGGTCATCGACGAGCATCCGCTCATTCCGACCGGGTCCGCTGTGCGGGCGGGCGTGAACCGAGTGGCCGACGCCCTGGCCGACGGCGGCGCCCGCGTCGAACGGCACACTCCGCTGCTGCCCGATCTGGCCGAAGCCGCGACGCTCTACACGCAGTTGCTGATTTCGGGTTCCGTCGCACGCTTTCCCGTCGAAGCGTACGAGCAGCTGCGGACCCGCGCCGCCGGACTGAGCGCAGACGACCAGAGCCTCGACGCGACGCGGCTGCGCGCCATGGTGTTCAGCCACCGCGACTGGATGGAGGCGAACAACCGCCGCGAACTCCACCGCCACGGCTGGCGGCAGCTCTTCGCCGAGTTCGACGCCGTGGTGTGTCCCATCACGCCCACGCCCGCGTTCCCGCACGACCACAACCCCAATCCGCTGGAACGCCGGATCGACATCGAGGGCGTCGAGGTTCCGTACTTCGATCAGCTCGTCTGGGCCGGTCTGGCCACCATGCCCGGCCTGCCCGCCACCGCCATACCAGCGGGCCGGTCCCCCGCAGGGCTGCCGGTGGGAGTGCAGCTCATCGGCCCGATGCTCGAGGACCGCACCCCGCTGCGGCTGGCGGAACTGCTCGAGCAGAAGATCGGCGGCTTCCAGGCCCCCCGGTAGGGCGCACGACCCGGTGGCCGTCGAGGACGAGGTGCGGATCACGACGAGATCCTCCGTATACGCGCAGTCGCTGCCCGGAACTCGAAGGCCACCCGCCCCTCCCCCACAACACAACACAACACAAAGCTGTCGGACCATGCTGACGCTGCATGCATGGTCCGACAGCGACATCGATCACAGACGCCCGGGCCTTACTGCCCCCGCCTGCGCACCCCTTGGACCGCCGCGAGAACGACACACGCGGTGAAGACGGCGTCGGCCCCCGCCGCCGACCAGATCCACAGGGCGACCCGCGGCCCGGTGGTGCTGGGGTCGGCCTTCAGCTCGGGGTCCACGAAGAGCCGGATGCGATCACCGATCTCCCTGCCGCTGCAGCCCTCGATCGACCCCTGGATGACATGGCCGTCCGGGTAGCGCACCTGGCAGTAGAAGTTGTCGCTCCTGTGGGACTTGTCGACGATCGTCAGCTCGGCCCAGCTGCCCCGGTCGGTCAACGCCCGGTCCTGGGCCAGGAACAGGGCGAAGACACCGAGGGAGATGGTGGCGAGGACGAAGGGAACCATCAGCCACAGCGACCGGTTCGTGGTGACGGCTATGAACCAGAGGAGCGCGGCCGCGAGAAGGATCCCGGGGAGGGCGAGCCACGGGCCGATGACCGTAGAGATCATCGCCCCGACCGCGAACGCGACGGCCGCCGTCAAGACGTAGAACAACTGGCGTGACGGCAGGGACAGTTCGAGCCGCGCCAGCCACCCGGGCAGACGTGTGGCGCCCCCGCCACCACGCCGCCGCGTCGCCATGGTCAGTCACTTTATGGCCTGCGCAACCGCGCCTCACCCATGTCGGCCCGATTGGCTCCGATCGGCCACCCCGCGTGACCATCGCTACTGAAGAACCGCAGCATGCTGCACGCGGGCCTGTACTTCTACGACGTCATCGGCCTCCTCCAGCCGGCGCGTCCGTTCAGCACATGTACGACACCCGCGGCCTGTCCTGGCAGACCGCGCCGGCGGAGTGGCACTGCCCGGCCGTGGTGCGACCGGACGCCATGTGCCGCACGCCTGTGTCGCCCGCCCATCGCCGGTCAGCTGATCGGAGGCGGGAGAGTGACCCGGGCCGCGAGGAACTTCGGGGCCATCTCGCGGTAGCTGTCGGTGATCAGCTCGGTGAGCTCGCTCCAGTCGGTGTGGTCACCGAGCACGGCAACCACGACGTTGTGGCCCCAGTCGGCACGGCGGAACGGGAATCCGTCGGCGGTCAGGCCGAGCAGGTCGTCGACAGGTACCCGAAAAGTCATCACGACCAGTTCCTGGCCTGCGGCCACCAACGGGGCGTAGACCGGGGAGCGCTCCGCGTCCGGCGTATAGACATGAGCAAAGGTCCGCGTACGGATCCGCCAGCGCACGCCGATCCAGGCTGGTTCCTCGTACGACTCGGGCAGCTGCCGGCAGATCGGCCGCAGCCGGTTCAGGATCTCCGGCGGCACGTCTCCAGGACTGGACATGGGTCGACACTAGCGGCCCTCGGTGCAGGGGCGTCGACACCAGCGGCCCTCGGCGATGGGCAGGGCATGCGCGCCCGCCCGTATCACCGAACCGACTTCGCAGACGCGGCAGTTCACTCCTCGACCGCACGGCGCTCTTCTCCGTCGACGAACGCGGCGAGCCTCCGGCAGCCCGTGGCGCAGAGCGCCAGAAGCGTGGTGATGACCACCCCGGCGAGTCCCCCTCCAGGACCCGTGCCCGCCCTGACACGGAAACCAGCGGATTTTGAGCGCCCCGACCAGCAGAGCGGGCCCCAGGAGCAGCATCAGGAAGCCGCGCGGGTCCCACCAGGTCCATGACTTCCGTCCGCGGACGCCGTCGCGCTGAGGACGACCGGGCGCGAGTCCTGGCCGGGCCGGGCCGGGTCGGTGCCCGTCAGCTCGGAGCGCCGTCCTCGGTTGCTGCCCGGGCGAGGGTGTCCGCCACCGTCGTGCAAGCAAGCCTGGTCACGGATCGCAGCTCGGCGTCCGAGGCGCGGGCCCGGCTCAGTACGGCCAGTGACTGGATGACGGCGACGACGAACGTGGCAAGTTCGTCGATCGTCCGAGGGTCGGCCGAGGAGTCCGCCAGTGCGGTGCGCACCCGCCGGTGTTGCTGGTCCAGCAGGCCGCGCACCCGCGTGGCGTTCCCCTCCGTCAGCGTCGGCGACTGGGTGGCGGACTGAGCGATGAGGCACCCGGTGGGGACCGACGGGTCGGCGATGCGGTCCAGGACGACGTCGAAGAATGCCTCGATGGTGCGCACCGGGTCACCGGAGTGCGCCGTGAGCGCCCGTTCGAACTGGGCGCCGTAGATCGACGCGTAGTGGTCGAGGCACTGGTGGAACAGGGCGTCCTTGTTGCCGAAGGTGCCGTAGAGAGAGCCGCGGCCGAGGCCGGTGGCGGAGCTGAGCGCATCCAGTGAGGCGTCCGCGTATCCGTGCTGCCAGAACACCCGCATGGCCTGGTCCAGGGCCGCGTCGACGTCGAACTGCTTCCGGCCGGACACCGCGTGCACCTCCTGTTTTCGTGTGCCTGCTGTGAGCCTACCCGCATCTTGGATCGATCGGTCAAATAATCTTTGACCGATCGGTCCAAGATGGTTAGCGTGACGGCCAGTTGCCCCGACGTTCTCCCCACGTCTCCCCCGCTCCGCCCAATGGACCCGCGCCAGTTGGACCTGCGTCAGCGCCGCGAAAGGAATGATCATGAATCTGTCGTCGACTGCCCTGCCCACACCCGAAGGCCCCGGTTCCGTCACCGGAGCACCGAATCTCCCGGCCGGATTCACGCAGACCTTCACCAGCCAGTACGTCGACACAGGGCACCTGCGCCTGCACACCGTCACCGGCGGCGAAGGACCCCCGCTGCTCCTGCTGGCCGGCTGGCCGCAGACCTGGTACGCCTGGCGCCTCCTGATGCCCGCACTGGCACAGGACTTCCGGGTCGTCGCGGTCGATCCACGCGGTGTCGGGCTGTCCGACAAACCCCTGGACGGGTACGACACCGGCACGCTCGCACGCGACATGGTGGCGCTGATGGACGCGCTCGGGCATCACCGGTTCGCCATGGTCGGTCACGACATCGGCATGTGGACCGGCTACGCCCTGGCCTCGGACCACCCCGACCGACTTGATCGCCTGGCGGTCGCCGAGGCCGCGATTCCGGGACTCTCCGCCACACCACCGCTCTTCGGCAGCCAGGAGGCCAACGACCGTCTCTGGCACTTCGCCTTCAACCGCCTCACCGACGTCAACGAGCAACTGGTCAGCGGACGGGAACACCTCTACTTCGGCCACCAGTTCGCCACGAAGTCCGCGAAGGCACTGCCCGACTACGCCGTCCGGCACTACGTCGACATCCTCGCCGCCGATCCGGAAGCCCTGCGCTGCAGCTTCGAGTTCTACCGCGCACTCGACACGACCATCGCGCAGAACCAGCAGCGCGCGGCTCGGCGGCTTTCCCTTCCCGTCCTGGCGATCGGAGGAGCGGAGAACTTGGGTGCATCGGTCAGCGCAACGATGAAGCTCGCCGCCGACGACGTGAAGAGCCTTGTCCTCCCCGAATGCGGCCACTATCCCTCCGAGGAAGCACCGGAGGCGATGCTGTCGGCTCTGACCGCGTTCCTGGCGCCGTAGGGCGCCAGATCCGCGACGGCGCGGTGGGCCGGGGGGCCGGGCCGCCCCGCCCCGCCCCCCCCCGCCCCGCCCCCTGCCGGACGAGTCGCAGGAAAACCCGTTGCGCCGTCCCGGCCTCGACCTGAACGGTGGTGCTACGGCTGCCGCCACAGCCGGAGCGGTCGCTGATTCATCACAAAGGACCCCATGTCAGGCGTTGTTGTTGTCGGTGCGGGAATCGTCGGTTCCTCAGTGGCCTACCACCTGGCCCGTCGAGGTGTCCCGGTCACCCTGCTCGAGCAAGGACCCGCACCGGCCACCGGGGTCACCGGAGGCTCCTTCGCCTGGATCCGCGGCTCGGGAGGTCACTGGCCCGGCGGAGCTCAAGACCTCCGCGAGTACGTCCTGGCGGACTACCAACGTCTGGAGGACGAACTGCCGCACGTCACGGTCCGCCGGACCGGCTCGCTGTCCTGGGCCGGCACACCGGCCAAGGACTCACGGCCAGGGCCGGGCCAGTTCCGCATCGGCCGACGTGACATCGCGGCCCTGGAGCCCAACCTCCGACACCCGCCCGACCAAGCCGTCCACACCCCGAGCGACGCCGGCGTCGACCCGACGGCCCTGGCCCACGCACTCGTGGCAGCCGCCGGCGCCCACGGAGCAACCGTGCTCCACGACACCACCGTGACCTCCCTGCAGGTCACCAACGGACACGTCGATCGAGTGCTGACGTCGACCGGGCTCCACACCGCCGCCACCGTCGTACTCACTGCCGGAACAGGCATCCCCCGCCTCTGCGAGCCGCTGTCGGCCGACCTGGACATCGCCGCCTCCCCGGCGACCCTCGCGCGGGTCTCAGCACCGCCTGGCCTGGTCAGGACCATCGTGGCGCGCCCTGATTTCGAGGTCCGGGAAGTCCGGGAAGGCGACCTCCTGCTGGTCGTGCCACATGCCGAAGGCACAGCAGCACGTGAGCAGGCCGCTCACGATGCGCTCCAGCGCATGAAGGCGGCCTTCCAAGGAGCAGCCTTCCAAGGAAGCGACCAGTGCCGCCTGCTGGGCTATCGCACGGGCCAACGCCCCATGCCCGCGCACGGACCCGTCATCGGATACGCGACACGCGACCGCTCCGTCTATGTCGCCGTCATGCACTCCGCCATCACCCTGGCACCCACCGTCGGACGCCTCATCGCGGACGAACTCGTGACCGGCAGGCCCGCCCCCGAGCTACAGCGTTGCCGCCCGCGCGCCCACTGACATCGCTTCTCGGTTCTGGCCACAGACCTTGGGAAGCCGCAACGGCGCGTGACATTGCTGCTCGGCTTGGAGACGCCGCAGGACCTGTCAGCTGTACTCGGTGGTGCCCCGGTGCGGGTGTGCCGGCGGCTCGGCCGGACCTGGCGTACGTCGCCGGCCCGCGCCTCGGGCTGCTGGGCTTCAGCCCAGAGCGTCCATCAGGCTGGTGAGATAGGCGTCCAGCCGTTCCTCCACGGCTTGTGTTGTCAGTTCTGTTCTCCCTGCCTTCTGCCATGGCTTCGCCATCTGCTGTACGTCTTCTGAGCAGGCCACCGCGTCCCGCACCCGCCAGTACAGCCGCTCGCTCGCGGCCGCGGCCAGCACCCCGCCCGCTTCCTCATACGCGTCCGCGAACCGCTGCCCCCACGCCGAGCCGTGCAGCAGCGCGAGATGGGTCGAGCAGTGCGCCACATCGAGATCCGCCGGGCCCCAGCAGGTACCGGCCCAGTCGACGACGCCGGTGATCCGCGCGCTCGTCGGCCCTGACGGCGGCACGTCGGTCCTCGTGAGCAGGATCAGGACGTCGCCCTCTCAGTTCAGCGCGTCCTCGGCGTGCCCCGCGTAGCGCGGGTCTACGAAACTCTGCATGTCCGACGTCAAGAGCAGTCGGAGGCGGCACTGTGCCAAGGGGTGGTCGCCGATCACCACGTCGGTGGTTCTCGTTAGACTCGCCAGCTGTTTCCGCCACAGATGGAGAGCACAGCAGTGAGCCAGCAGGACCGTTCGCCCGCGTCTGACGTCCCCGTGTATGCCGCCCTGGTGAAGGAGCTCGGCGATGTTCCGGCCGAGACGCGGCGAGAAGCCGAGAAGGCGCTCCGTGAGGCGCAGGCCGCCGTGGACTTCAAGAGCTCGCCACACGCAGCATAAGGGCCCCCTCTTCGAATCCCGCCGGCCCCGCCGCAGCACTGCTCAGCACACGGCGCGCAGCCTGCTCTGAGCGCCCGGTGCTGAGCCACCCGCACCGTCCCCTCCCCCGGGGCATCCGGACCGGTCCGCCGCCCCTCGTACGCCGGGCGATCGACGGCCGTGTGACGCCCGAAGCGATCGGCAGGCCCGGTACGGCCGGTTCTGCCGCTGGCGGTCATGTGACACCGGGCGTAGAGAAGGAAGCTCACCTTCTGGCACCCCTTGGGGAGACGCCGTGGACAGGACCATCGACAAGGCAACATTCCGGGACGCGTTCAAGAACCGGTCTCTCGTGCCCGGCGATCTGCCGCCAGGCCCGGGCCGACGGCTCGCCGAGCAGGCCAACGCGACGGCGGGGCCCACCGACGCCGCGCTGCGCACGAAGGCCGAGTTCGGCGCGCTGTTCGACCTGCTGCTCGCCGCGCAGCACGACGTGGACGCGGCGGACGGGAAACTCGTACTCCAGGATCCGCAGGGGCAGTTCACCGAGGCCGGGAAAGCCGTGGACGGTTTCATGGCGGCGGCGCGGGACAAAACGGAGTTCTTCGCTCACGACCTGTATCAGGTCAAGGTCACCGGCTGGCCGCCCGGTGTGCTGACGGCGGACAAGGTGATGGTGGCGCCGCCGGGAGCGCGACTGACGCTCGCCCGCAGCGAGTCCCCCGGTGAACTGCTGCTCTCGACGCCCGCCTTCTCCCTCGTCAACAGCGGCAACATGACCGCGCGTGCGCCGAAGCGGTCCTGGAAGGTGGACTTCGAGGTCGGGGAGAGCGAGGACCGCCTCCACGGCATGGAACGGGTCAACCTCAAGGCGATGTACAACGACCCCTCGCAGATGCGCGAGGCCGTCGCGTGGCGGCTCCTCGAGCGCGCGGGGATACCGGCCGCGCAGCACACGTACGCCATGTTCCATCTCAACGACCGCTACATGGGCCTGTTCTCCGTGATTGAGCAGGTCGACAAGAAGTTCCTCAAGGACCACTTCGGCAAGAACTCCGAGGGCAACCTCTACAAGGCGTACTGCGGTGACGTCGGCTGCGCGACCCTGGAGCACCGCTCCGGCACGGGCGGCTCGGACGGCGGCCGCCAGTACTTCACCGAGGGCAGCCCGGTGGACGACAGGACGTACCGCCTCAAGACGAACGAGGACGACCCGGCCGCCAACACCTACGACGACCTCGCCGCCCTCATCCGTGCGGTCAACGGGGTCGAACTGCGCGGCGGCGAGGGCGCGTTCGCCTCCGACGCCTTCCGCTCGTCCGTCGAGGACGTCCTGGACGTGCGGGCCTTCCTTCGCTGGGCGGGCGCCAACGTGCTCCTCGGCAGCTGGGACAACTACTTCGCGACGCCGTCGAACTACTACCTCTACAACTCGGGGCGGCTCGGCGACGCGAAGGGCTTCACGTCCCGCCCGTACTTCACGTTCATCCCCTGGGACTACGACAACAGCTCGGGCATCGACTTCTTCTCGACCCCGTGGCAGTACACGGACCTGCTCGACTGGCCCGCGATGACCCGCGGCTACTGCCGGATCACGCACGCCCCGCACGACGTGTCACGGCTGCCGCTGTTCACGAACCTGCTGCGCCACCACGACTTCTGCCAGTACTACCTGGATCACCTGGAGTACCTGCTCGACACGGAGTTCGGGCCTGACCGCGTCGCCGCGCTGATCGGCGCCGAGGGCTCCGGGGGCGAGGGCCTGTGGCAGCGCATCGCGGCCTCGGCCTATCTCGAGTCGGCCAGCCCGCACGGACAGCCCTTCACGGGGCGGCAGTTCACCAACGACGAGGTGTACCGGGCCGCGTACCGCCAGTGGGAGCTCAGCCGCGGCGCCCAGTTCACCTACGGGATCTACCACTACACGCGGATGCGTCACGACAGCGCCCGGCAGCAGCTCGCAGAGCTCCGCAAGACCTATCCCAACGGCGCCAGCGGTGCCGTCTTCCCCGGCGCCATGGAGGCCCTGCCGTCATGACCACCGCAAAGAAGCAGCGCAAGAACGAGAAGACCCCTGAGCTGCGCCTCGTCAAGGAGGCCAAGATCCAGGACCTGGTCGGCGACAGCGCGGGCAGCCGCCTCGAAGCGAGCGGCGTGCTCTACCGCGACGGCGTCTTCCTCGTCGTCTGCGACAACCTGACGTCGCTCATCAGGATCAGCAGCGAGCTGTCACCGAAGTCCCCGGAGAACGGCGTCCTGCGAGCGGCCAACGGGCGTAAGGGAGCGGGGAGTTCGAAGAGCGGCAAGGGGCTGGAGGCGGAGGGGTACGAGGATCTCGCTCACGACCCGCTCAAGGACCGCTACTTCACGCTGAGCGAGGCCGTTCCGGTCAAGCCCAAGGGGTTCCGTGCCCGTGTCCAGGAGCACGACAGCCGGCTGCGGCTCCGCGGCTCGGCGTGGCTGGACTTCCCGCTCACGGACGCCAACAAGGGCATGGAGGGTCTGGAGTGGGTGGAGCGGAACGGAGTCGGGCATCTGCTCGGCCTGTGCGAGGGCAACCGCTGCACGGGCGGCAAGGAGGGCCGACGGCCCGGCGGCGGCCGCATCCAGGTCTTCCGCAGCGGCTCCGGCCAGTGGACCCGCACGGCGACGATACGGCTGCCCGCGTCGCTGCCGTTCGAGGACTACAGCAGCCTCTCCGTGCGTGACGGCCGGATCGCCGTACTGTCGCAGGCATCGTCCGCGCTCTGGGTGGGGCGCCTCGCCACGAAGAAGTGGCAGGTGGACGAGGGCACGGTCTACCGCCTGCCCACTGATGCCAAGGGGCGCACCGTCTACGGCACCCCCGAGGGCGTCTCCTGGGTTTCGTCCGACCACGTGGTGGTGGTCTCGGACCGGGCGAAGAAGGGCGCGGCGAGCGACCCGTACCGCGCGAAGGACCAGTCGATCCACCTCTTCCTGATCCCCTCACCCCCTCGGTGACTTGACCGTCTTCTGTACGGTGAGGCGATACGTGCGCAGGGCGCGATGACATTCGGCCGTCAGCAAGTGAACCGGCGCAATGCCCACAGGAGCACTGCGCCGGAGCGACGAACCCTCAACCACCGCCGTATCAGCCGGTGTTCGTCGACAGCTTCCCCTGGGAGAGTTTCCACTCGCGATGCAGGGCGCCCAAGGGGATGCTCTTGCGGAAGAGCGGCGTGCCGAAGACGGTCAGCTGGGCGTTGAGCGAGCCGGACAGGTCCAGCCCGCCGAACGCCTTCCACTCGGCCGAGGCCGAGGCGCGGCCGTCGGTGCCCGCGGTGGCGGAGGCGTGCGCCTCGCCGCGCAGGTACGGGGCGATGTCGGCGCTCACACCGGCCATGCCGTAGAGCCCGACGCTCGCCTCGGCGCCCAGCGTGGCCTTGGTCCTGCCCGCGGCCGCCACTGTGGCCCGTACGGGGGTGGAGGTCATGTCGGACCGGCTGACCGAGGTCCAGCCCTTGGACCACGAGTAGCTGCCGCCGACGCGGAAGTCCCCCTTGAGGTCCTGGCGGATGTCCACGCTGATGCGGCCGTCGGCCTCCACCGCGAGGTAGCAGGTCAGGTCGAGGTTGACGACGACCGGGACCGGGCCGACCTGGATCACCGGGTCGGCGTGCAGCTTGGCGAACGGCATCCGCAGCGGCTTGCCGGGCTCGGTGGCTGCCGCCGCCTGCCCCTTCAGCTCCCACTGCGAGGCCCAGTCACCGGACAGCCCGATGTACGCCCCACCGGGTACGGCATCGGCGTCCGCGCTCCCCTTGCCGCTCTTGTCGCGGGCGCCACTGCCGTTGTACGAAAACTCGATCTCCGGGGCGAGTTGCACGAATCCGGAGGCCGAGGCCGCGGCGGAGGCCGGTGCGCCCTTCGCGGTGGCGACCGAGGTACCGACGTCGAGACGCAGACTGCCCAGCGGCAGCTTGGCGCCGTGCGGTCCCACCCGCGGCCGGCCGCGCTTCGCCCAGGACAGCCGTACGCCCTTGACCAGTGGTTCGACCTTCATCGCGGACGGGTCGACGCGCACCTTGCCGTCGGCCTTGTCCGCCCCCAGCACCGAGTTGAGTGCGGCCGGGGCCATCGTGACCTCGGTGCCGTGCTCGCCCTTCCTGCCCAGCACCTGGGTGACCTTGGCCAGTACGCCGTCGGGCTCCCCGGGAGAAGGCGCAGTCGCAATGACGTCGCCCACTGCAACAGCGGAGCTCTTCGCGGGCGTTGTGGGCGGGGCGCTGGAGGACGGCGGACCCGAAGGGGGCGGCGTCGAGGGGGCCGAGGAACGTGGGGAGGCCGAAGGCGGGTGCGCCGGGGACTTCGCCGAAGTCGCAGGCGCCGCCCCCGTGAGCACCGCACGTCCGCTGCTCCGGTCGTACGAGGCCACCCGCAGCGACGACTTGTGCGTCCGGCGGCCACCGCCGCCCGGTCGGACCACCGCGGCCGGCGCGCCTGCGGCGGGAGCCGCCGTGACGGGCAGCCGCCGCTGGGCACCGTCGGGCCTGCTCGTATTGCCACCGGCCGCGGTGCCGGATCCGGCACCGGCCCCGCTTCCGGTTCCGTGCTCCGTGCCGTCACCGGCACTGCCGGTGTCGGCCCCGGCGGGCGTCCGCGCTCCGCCGCCCGGCCCGGCGCCGGAGGCATTGCCCGCCGAACACCCGGTGGCCAGCAGGGATATGAGGGACAGGCCGGTCAGTGCAGGTAAAAGGAAGTGCTTGCTTGTCGTGCGCAAAGTTGAACCCTTGAGGATGTGCGGTGGGCCGCGTCGCAGCAGGCATCGGCCCTGCGGGACCGCGCCACCACGGCAGACAACGGGACGGAGCGCGATGACTCGCGCGTACTGATCGCCGTGATCATGCCATGCGTATCCAGTGATCTGCCCCAGCTGTCCGGATCCCGATGGATGCGACTCCGCGGCCCGTACGGCCTCGCACGGGCGAGTTGACCGGGCCTGTCAGGCCCCGGACCGTGATGGCCGCCAGGGTGCCGATGGCCGGAAACACCCGGCAGCGTGTGCAGTTGATCGAGGTAGTGACCAAAGTCCCTATTGCTCATGGGAGTTCACCGATTGCATGGCTGCCACGACGGTTCCCCGTTCCGTCCCTACCGAATTGGGATCTCCATGAGCCAAGTGTCCCGACGGCGTGTTCTCGCTCTCGCCCCTGCTGCCGGCCTCGCCTCGGCCGTCCCCGTCTCCCTCATGACCGCGGGCACGGCGGCCGCGGCGCCCGACCGACCGAACTCCCCACAAAGGGCCCCCAAGAAGGGCGCCGCCCGCTCGCTCCAAGAGATCACGGACGCGTGGGGCACGTGGCTGGCCCGGGAACGGTTCCCCGGCTCCAACGGCTGCCGCTTCACAGCCTCCACGGATTACGGGCGGCAGAGCTTCCTCAGCGACTACCACAGGTACCAGGTGAGCACGAAGTACAGCGGCATCACCTACGACCCCAACGCCCCCTCGCCGGTCCCGGGCCAGGTCAGCTCCGTCACCACCAACTACCGCAACGGCTCGGCCGTCGAGCAGCTCGTGACGTACAAGCAGAGCAAGACGACGGAACAGGACCTGCGGATCTCGGTGACCGAATCGCTGAAGATCGGCGTCTCCCTGGAGGTCTCGGCCGAGATTCCCGCGGTCGCCAAGGTCTCGGAGACCACCTCGATCGAGACCAACCTCTCCTCGACCCAGGAGTTCACCCACAAAGAGACTCAGACCTGGGGTGTGGACCTCCCGCTCAAGATCCCGCCCAAGTCCCTCATCGAGGCGTCGCTCGTCATCGGCACCCAGAAGTACGACATCGACTGGACGGCGACCGCCGGCCTCAAGGGAGCCGTGGCGGTCTGGTTCAACGACAAGGTCGATCTC
Organism: Streptomyces sp. NPDC059009; assembly: GCF_042740175.1. Lineage (NCBI taxonomy): Bacteria > Bacillati > Actinomycetota > Actinomycetes > Kitasatosporales > Streptomycetaceae > Streptomyces > Streptomyces sp. NPDC059009. Next base: position 71,862 of record NZ_JBHYJB010000008.1, read on the forward strand.
AACCACGACGGCGACTACCACTGGCTCTGGTTCGTGCCCATCGAAGAGGTGTTCCGTGACTGCCAGAGGAACGGGATCGTGGACACCAGCGGCTACGAGGTCACCGGGGACGGCGTGGACGCCTTCGCGAGCGGCACGTTCAGCGGCGGCCAGGGCACGTCCGTCAACGTGAACGTCGTCCAGAAGGACCTCAACGGCAGGCAGCGGAGCAGCAGCCCGCAGCCCTTCGCCGTCCCGGTGAACCAGAACGGCAAGAAGGCCATCCGCTCCGGCCGCTGACGGACGACGTCGCCCGGCACGAGGTGAGCGCCTCGCGCCGGTCGAGCGGGCCGCGTGCGTGCTGCGCGAGGCGGCGTTCTCCGTCCTCCCATCCCCATGCCGAGGTCGACGGCATTCGTTCCGAGGTGACGGTGTGACGCGCCTTGTTCATGGGGGAGTTGACCGCGATCCGGGTCGGCGGCTGTCCGGGCCACCGCACTGGCCAGGCCGGACAGGTTCCGGGCTGTCCGGGACACCGGAACTCCCTTGCCCGGCGACCCGGCGCGGCCACAAGCTCGTTGCCGCCCAGGCAGCCGGATCACCGGCGGGGTCGGACCGACCCGGGGCGCCTTCACATCCACTGACGCGGAGGAGCTAGGCCATGCCTACCAGCAGCACCAGGACCAGCATCAGCACCAGGAGCAGGACCAGGAGCATCGTGAGGCGCCTCGCCGTGCCGCTCGCGCTGTCTGGCGTACTCGCGTCGGCGGCCGGCGCCACAGCGGCAGCTCCGTCCCGGACACACGCGGACAACGGCCGGTCCGCCGCGGCGACCGACCGGTACTACCTGCGTTTCGACAAGGGCTCGGTCACCAACTCCCGCCTGGAGCTGGTGAAGCGCGTGCCGGGGCGGGACGCCGTCATCAAGACGTACAAGGCGGGCTCCGGCCAGATCAAGAACTCCTGCGCCGTGGGCCGTGGTTGGCTTCCCGACGCAGACGCCCGCCACCCGTACGCCGTGCAGTGGCACCGCAAGAACTTCGACGGGGTCATCAACGGCTTCGTCATCAAGCTCTCGGACAAGCGATGCAGCAACGGCACCAAGCGGACCGAGCTGTTCATCCATAGCGAGATGAAGCCCAACGGGCGGCAGGGCACGATCGAGTCCGAGCGCTGGACGAACCAGAGCCCCAACGACTACTACTCCAACGGCTGTATCAAGCTGCATCCGACGCACATCAAGGACCTGTTCAAGCGCTTGGACCGCGTGGGCTGGCCCAAGAAGCTCTACGTCGTCGGCTGACCGCGCACACCAGACGCCGACGGCGGCCTGTGAGGGGGCGGCGGCTTCACTCCCGCCCCCTCCCCCCCCAGCCGTCACTTCAGGACCGTGGACTGCGCCGCCCCCTTGCGTGTGTCCCGCACGCGGGGCAGCGGACCGGCGTCCGGCAGCCCTGTTCCATCACGCGCAGGACATCGTCACACTGGCCCGGAAGATGTGGCCGAAGTTCGGGTCGTCGAAGACCTCGAAGATCTGCGGATCACCGACGCGTTCACACTCGAACCTGCCGTCGCCGCTCGCCGAGACCTGGGCGTCGTCGATCGCGCCCTGGATCGCAGCCCCGGCCGTCAGTCCACGGCCGGCGCCACAGTACAGCGACGCCGTGCTCGCCGTCGCGGGTGCGGCGACGGCGAGCAGAGCGGCGGCCGTCCCGGCCACGAGCAGCGAGCCCCGCGTCGTCCTTCTGGTCGGTCGCAGCATCGTCGGTCCCTGCCCTTCATCACTGGTCGTCCTCGCTGCATCGCGAGGGTTCGATGGCGCACTCACCCAGTGATACGGACGCCGCGTGCCAACTGTTCGACGCGCTGCGACCGCCACCGACGGCGGCGACGTGAACACACCGCACGACCCGCCGAGGAACATGCCGCTGCCGCACTGCTGACGAGTTCGTCAGGTCGCCTGGAAGGGGATGTTCCGCCACGGGCTCGCCGGGTCCGTGGTGAGGATCCGGTGCGGTGTGACGGCCGAGGAGTACATGTGCCCGAAGGATTCCTCGTCGAAGCGGAGCACCCGGCCGAGTATGTAGCCCGCAGAGAACTCCTCCCATGACGTGTACGTCTCGCGGCACAGCTCGCCCGCCCACAGCACCGCCTGCTCCACCTCCGCGTGTTCGGCGAAGCGTGCGCCGAGGCCCCAGCGGGCGTAGTTGACGGCGCGACCGTAGTCGTATCCGAGTGCGGAGGGCACATAGCCGTCCGGCGCCAGGATGCCGTCCGCGCGGAATCGGGCCTCATAGCGGGTGATCTTGCCGATGACGTCCAGGACCCGGGCGATCCCTTCCTGGCCCGTGCCGCGCCGGCGCAGGGTGTCGGCGGCCGCCCCCTGCCACGCCTGCGGATCGGCGTGCGCCCCCGGGTGGCGGGCGGCGAGTTCGCGACGCACGCTGAGCGCGAACTCCGGCTCCGGCGGGCTGTTCTGCCCCGCCAGCAGAAAGTTCAACTGCTGGACCCAGGCTGCCCGCTCCGTCGTGCCCCACGAGTCGCGGAGCACCTCGGCGTCGTCGCGGTAGTCGACGCATACGTCGCCGATGTCGTTCCACAGGACCTGCCGGTGTACGGCCAGGTGCGTGCCGCAGGCCAGGCCGTGGGCGAGCGGGCCGTGCAGCGGGCCCGTGTACTTGGTGATCAGCGCATCGTCGTCGTGCCCGCGCTGCGGAACGTCCTTCTTCAGCGCCTTCCACTGGCGGCGCTTCTTGCGGGCGTCGGGAAAGCGGCCCTCGGTGGGCGTGCCCGGGTTGACGATGATGCCCTTCAACTCGTCCGTCTCGCCGCCCCACCACTCCATGGCGGGCAGCGGCACGGACACCGCGACGGCCACGATCTGGGGGCGGCGGGGCAGCAGTTCGCCGCGCGTGTAGACGGCGAAGTACGTCTGCCCGTCGTCGGCCCGGTGCGTCAGCCAGCCGCCGTCCGCCTTGTTGCGGTCGGCCTTCTCCCGCACGGCATACGCCAGGGTGTCGGCGCCGAGCAGGACGCGCAGATAACCGTCCCAGTCCCCGCGCGACTTGGCGTCGAACAAAGCCCGCTCGACGTCGGTCGGCGGGACCCACGCGGGCTGCCCCTGTCCCATCGAACCCATGATCGGTGTCCCCATGAGACGCAGAGCTTAACGATCGTGAATCCCGCCGTGACGGCGGGGGTCCGGCGCGGGCCCCCGCCGGCACGGTTGCGGGGTGCCCTCCCGGTAGGGCGTGCTCAGGAGCTTTCCGTCGTCGTGCGACATCCAGAGCAGGTCCCCGGCGTCGTTTCCGTTGAAGTGCCAGAACTGATTGACGTCGTTCGCGTCGCAGGTGCCGAGTCAGGCCAGGTCCCAACCGGCCACGTCCGCACCGCACTTGCCGGTGCGCACCCGGATACGATCTGCCAGGCAGGCTGGTTCGCCAGGTTCAGCCGCCGCCGCTGCCGGACGCGCTCCGAGCGCTGCTGCTGCAACACCGGCAACACGGCAGCACCGGCAGCACCGGCAGCTCCAAAGGTTCACCAGTAGTGCCGCGGCAACGAAAGTGCAGCTCCTCGACGTCGGCAGCGCGTCGTCGGTCAGACCCGCGGTCTCTGTTCCGCCCAGACCGCCTCGCGCAGCAGCTGGACCGGATGCCAGGCGTCGCGTGCGGTGCCGTGGAAGATCTGCTGGCGGCAGGAGACGCCCGTGGCGACCACGACCGTGTCGGTGGGCTCTGCCTTGATCGCGGGGAACAGGCGGTCCTCGCCGACCGTCATCGACATCTCGTAGTGCTCGGACTCGAAGCCGAAGGATCCCGCCATGCCGCAGCAGCCGGCGTCCAGTTCGACGACCGTGGCGCCCGGGATGCGGTTGAGCAGGGCGACGGTCGCGGCCGTGCCCACCTCCGCCTTCTGGTGGCAGTGGCCGTGGTAGAGGAGTCTGCGGCCGGTGAGCCAGGAGGTCTCGCGCAGTCGCAGGCGTCCGGCGTCGATGGCTTCCAGGAGCAGCTCCTCGACCTGGCGTACGCGGCGCGCGACGTCCGCGACCGCGGCGTCGTCGGGCAGCAGGGCCCGGTGCTCGTCGCGCAGGGTCATCAGGCAGGACGGTTCGCAGCCCACGATCGGTGAGTCGGGTGCGGTCGAGTGGTGCAGTCGGTGGGCGAGCCCTTGTGCCTTGTGCTTCGCGTCGTCGATCAGGCCCTTGGACAGGCTCGATCTGCCGCAGCAGCCCCCGCTCTCCAACTGCACGCGCCACCCGGCGCGTTCGAGGAGGTCGATGGCCGCCCGGCCGATGTCGGGCTCGGTGTAGGTGGTGAAGGAGTCGGCGAGGTAGGTGAGCGTCCCGAGAGTGGCCGGGTGCGGGGCGGGTGTGCGGTGGCGGGCCCAGCGCAGCAGGTTGCGGTGGACGAAGGCCGGCAGTGGGCGCTGGGGGGCGATGCCGAGCAGGCGGTCCATGAGGCGGCGCAGGAGGGTGAGGCGGCCGGGCAGGTTGGACAGGGGGGCGGTCGCGGAGCCGAGGCGGTTGAGGGTGCGGATCGCGCCGAAGAGGCGGCTGCGCAGCGGTATTCCGTGCAGGTCGTGGTGGTGCGAGAGGGTCTCGCTCTTGAGGGCGGCCATGTCGACGCCGAGCGGGCATTCGCTCTTGCACGCCTTGCACATCAGGCACAGGTCGAGGATCTCGTGCAGGCGCTCGTCGCCCAGTGCCGCGTGCGGGTCGGGTTCGGACAGGGCCTTGACGAGGGCGCCCGCTCGGCCGCGGGTGGAGTCCTCCTCCTTGCGGGTGGCCATGTACGAGGGGCACATGGCGCCGCTGCCGGTCTTGCGGCACAGGCCGATGTTCATGCACCGGTCGGCTGCCGCGCGCATGCCGCCGTCGCCGCCCACGACTTCGAAGGAGAGGCGGGTGCGCAGGGGTGGGGAGGGCGGCAGGGCCGCGTCGCGCAGGTTGTCCGTCATGGACTGTGCGTCCACGATCTTGCCGGGGTTGAGTACGCCGTGGGGGTCGAAGAGGTGCTTGACCTGGCGCATCGCCTCGTACAGCTGCTCTCCGAAGATCTCGCGGTTGAACTCGCTGCGGGCCAGGCCGTCGCCGTGCTCGCTTGAGTTCACGCCGCCGTACTCGGCGACCAGGTCCTTGATCTCTTCCGCGACGGCCCGCATGCGGTTGACGTCCGCCGGGTCGGCGAGGTCGAGGTAGGGGCGGATGTGCAGGCAGCCGACCGAGCAGTGGCCGTAGAAGCCCGCCGTCATGCCTTGCCGGTCCAGGACGCCCTTGAACCGGCGGGTGTAGTCGGCGAGTCGGGCCGGGTCGACCGCGGTGTCCTCGACGAAGGCGAGCGGGCGTCGGGTGCCCTCGCTCGCGGCCATGAGCAGGCCGAGGCCCGCCTTGCGGACCTTCAGCAGCGATGCCTGCTGGGCGGGGGTGACGGCCTGCAGGGTGTGGTAGCCGTGGCCGTGCCGGGACCAGAGGGCGGTCAGGCGCCGCATGCGGTCGAGGAGTTCGGCTTCCTCCTCACCGGTGAAGGAGACGAAGAGCAGGGCCTCGGGGTCGCCCTTCAGGAGGTCGCCGAGCGCCGCGTACTCGATCTTGCGGCGGGACAGGTCGAGGATCGTCTTGTCCATGAGCTCCACTGCGGCCGGGTCGCAGGCGAGGGCGTCTTCGGTCGCCGCGATGGCGTGTGCCACGGAGGTGAAGTGGCCGACGGCGATCGTGGTGCGGCTCGGCTTGCGCACCAGGTCGAGCACGGCCGTGGTCGCCACGGCCAGCGTGCCTTCCGAGCCGACGATGAACTTGGCCAGGTCGAAGGGGATGCCCTCGCGTGCGAGCCGGTCCAGGCGGTAGCCGCAGGCGCGCCGCCAGTGGGCGGGGAATCCCTCGGCGATCGCCGCCGCGTTGGCCCTGACGAGAGCGGGGAGTTCGCGGTGGAGGGCGCCTTCCAGGGTGGTCAGGCGTGCCTTGCGCGTTCGTTCGGTCTCGTCGATCGGGGCGAGGTGGGCGCGGGTCGCGTCCGAGAGCACCACGTCGAGTGCGCGGACGTGGTCGATGGTCATGCCGTAGCGCACCGAGCCGCTGCCGGCGGAGTTGTTGCCGATCATCCCGCCGATGGTGGCGCGGTTGCTGGTCGAGGTGTCCGGGCCGAACATCAGGCCCCACGGGCCCGCGGCGCGATTGAGCTGGTCCTGCACGACACCGGTCTCCACCACGGCGGTGCCGCTGCTCGGGTCGAGCTCCACGATGCGGTTCATGTGCCGCGACAGGTCGAGGACCAGACCGGGTCCGACGGTCTGGCCCGCCAGGCTCGTGCCGGCTCCGCGCGGGACCACGGGCACCTGGTGGGCGGCGGCCGCGGCGACGGCGGCGGCGACATCGCCTTCGTGCCGGGGGAAGGCCACCCCCAGGGGTGTGATCGCGTACATGCTGGCGTCGCGTGCGAACAAGTGCCGGGTGTAGTCGTCGAATTGGACCTCGCCCTCGAGGTCCTGGGCGAGTCGGTGCTGAAGGCTGCGGGACACCTCGTCCCGGCGGCCTGCGCCCGTGGCCTGTTCATCCATGGGGCTCTCGCAGGATGTCCAGCGCGGCGGCGAGCCCGCTCGGATCGATGCGTACGCCCGCCAGCTGCAGGCCCATCTGCACGCCGGCGAGCGTGCCCGCGAGCGCGAGGTCGTTGAAGTGGCCGAGGTGACCGATGCGGAAGATCCGCCCGGCGAGCTTGCCGAGACCTGCCCCGAGCGACATGTCGAAGCGTTCCAGGATGATCTCCCGCACCTTGTCGGCGTCCTGGTCGTCGGGCAGGAGGACGGCGGTGAGCGAGGACGAGTACTCGCGCTCATCGGCGCACAGCACCTCGAGTCCCCATGCCTGTACGGCGGTTCGGGTGGCCGCCGCGTGCCGGTCGTGGCGGGCGAAGACCGCGGGAAGCCCTTCCGCCTCGAGCATCCGCAGCGCCTCGGCGAGCCCGTAGAGGAGGTTGGTGGCGGGAGTGTACGGAAAGAGGCCGCGCCGGTTCGCCTCGATGATCGGCCGCCAGTCCCAGTAGGACCTGCGCAGGCGCGCGGTGCGGGAGGCGGCGAGGGCCTTGTCGCTGACCGCGTTGAAGCCGAGGCCGGGCGGGAGCATCAGCCCCTTCTGGGATCCGGCGACCGTGACGTCGACGCCCCACTCGTCGTGGCGGTAGTCGATGGAGCCGAGCGAGGAGATGGTGTCGACCAGGAGGAGCGCCGGGTGTCCCGTGGCGTCGATGGCCCGCCGGATGTCGGCGACCCTGCTGGTGACTCCGGTCGACGTCTCGTTGTGCACCACGCAGACGGCCTTGATCGTACGGACGGTGTCGGCGGCCAGCCGTTCGGCGATGTCCTCGGGGGCGGCTCCGTGGCGCCAGTCACCCGGGACGAAGTCGACGTAGAGGCCGAGGTCCTGGGCCATCCGCTGCCAGAGCGTGGCGAAGTGGCCGGTCTCCACGCAGAGCACCCGGTCGCCCGTGCTGAGCGTATTGACGAGGGCTGCTTCCCAGGCGCCCGTACCGGAGCCGGGGAGGATCACGACGGGACCGGAGGTGCCGAAGACGGGCCCCAGGGACGCGAGCAATTCGGTGGTGAGCGCGGCGAATTCGGGTCCGCGGTGGTCGGTCGTGGGCGCCGAGATGGCGCGGAGTACCTGGTCGGGAATGTTGGTGGGGCCCGGGATCTGTAAGAAGTGCCGCCCGGTGCGTGAGGTCACTGTGGCCAACTCCCTTGAGAAGCGTGCCGCATTGTGGCACGGTGTGTCATCAAGTGGCACGCGGAGCATAGGAGTCGAGCGCAGGAGGAGTCAACGGATGCAGAGCGTTCTCAACGCCCTTCGCGTACTGGAAGAGGTCTCCGCGCGGCAGCCGATCGGCGTCGCCGATCTGGCCCGCACGCTGGATCTGCCCAAGAGTTCCGCCCAGCGCGCACTGCGCACCCTGCACACCGCGGGCTGGATCCGCCCGGCCGGCGGCGAAGTCACCCGCTGGGTCCTCACCACCAAGGCGCTACAGGTCGGACGGCGCGCCACCGGAGAGCTGGGCCTGCGCGACGTGGCCGTGCCACTCATGGAGGAGCTGCGTCGGCGCACCGACGAGACGGTCCACCTGACCGTCCCGAACGGCGACAAGGTGGTGCTCATCGAGCGCCTGGAGACGTCCAAGCCGGTGCGGATCATCCTGGCGCTGGGCACACACCTGCCCCTGCACGCCTCGGCGAACGGCAAGGCCGTGCTGGCCGCGAGCCCGCCGGAGGTGATGGAGCGTCACCTGGCGTACGGGCTCAAGGAGTTCACCGACACCACGGTCACGGACCGGAAGCGCCTCCTCGACGAACTGGCACTGATCCGGGAGCGCGGCTACGCCACCAACAGCGGCGAGTGGCGCACCGATGTGTCCGCGGTGGCGGCCCCGGTCCTCGACGAGTCGGGGCTGCCGATCGCCAGCATCAGCGTCAACATGCCCACGAGCCGGATGACCGCGGAGGCGAGCGCCACCCACGGCGCACTGGTGAGCGAGACGGCACGGCAGGTCGGCGCCGCGTTGGGGGACTCACGGCAGGGCGGGACGGGGCGGATCTAGCGACGGTGCGGCCCCGCTGTGCCCCGGCGGTCGCCCCGCGGCCTTTCGCCGGTCGGCCCGCACTCTTTCGCCGGTCGGGCCGCGCCCTGACAGCGGTCGGGCCAGACTCACCCAGCGGCTTCGCCGCACTCCTCGGCGACGAGCGAACGACCGGCGAGCGATGGGCAGTTCACCCCGACGGAATCCGACGGAGCCCTTGACGCCTCCCGAGAGACGCCCCAATACTCCCCTTTGCGAAAGCAGTATTCCGCCTTACGGAATAGCTCCGTGACCCTGAGGCACGCCTGCCACAGGGGCGGACACCCGTGCGCCGCCTCGCACCTCGCACCCCCGATGCCGCGCGCACCTCCTCGTCAGCGTCACACGTCACGCGTCACACGTCTCGGCGCACCGCGGCTTGGCCACCGGCCCACCGCAAGGGAGCCTCCATGTCAGATCAAGTCATCTCCCTCATCGTCCTGTTACTGATCTTCGCCCTCGCCACCTTCACCTCCGTCCACCTGGGCGCGCTGGCCATCGTGGCCGCGTTCATCGTCGGCTCCACGGTGGTGGACGAATCCGCGGACGACGTCTTCTCCGGATTCCCCGGCGACCTCTTCGTCGTACTGGTCGGAGTGACCCTCCTGTTCGCCATAGCGAACAACAACGGAACCGTGGACTGGCTCGTGCAGGCGGCGATGAAGGCCGTACGCGGCCGGATCGCCCTCATCCCCTGGGTGATGTTCCTCGTCACCGCCCTCCTCACCGCGGTCGGCGCGGTCACCCCCGCGGCGGTCGGGATCATCGCCCCCATCGGGCTCGGATTCGCCGTGGCCCACGGCATCAACCCCGTACTCATGGGCCTGTTCATCGCCAACGGCGCCAGTGCGGGCGGCTTCTCGCCGATCGGCGTCTTCGGCAGCATCACCAACGGCGTCGTCGAGCGCAACCACCTCCCGGGCAACCCCGCCCTGCTGTTCACCGCCTCGTTCCTCTTCAACGCCGCCCTGTGCGCCATCGCCTTCTTCGCCTTCGGTGGACGGCAGTTGCTGGGGCAACGCGCATCTTCGTACGTGGCCGAACGGGAGGACGGCGGCGGCGCTGACGACAGTGGCGGAGACGGAGTCGGAAGCGGAGGCAGAGGCGGAAGCGAAATCGGAAGCAGCGTCCGGCGCGGGGACGATGTCCGGCACGGGAACGGTGGCCCGCGTCCCGGGAGCCGGGCGGTCGAGTCGGCGGACGGGCGCAGGCCGACGCTCACCGTCACGCCGACGGGCACGGCCACCGCACCGACGGAGCCCCTGCGCCTGGACGGACCCCGCACGCTGACCCTCCTCGGACTGCTCGGCCTGGTCGTCGGGGCCCTCTTCTTCGACCTCGACGTCGGGCTGATGGCGCTCACCATCACCGTCGCGCTCTCCCTGGTCTCGCCGCAGTCGGCCAAGGGCGCGGTCGACCGGTGTGCGTGGTCCACCGTGCTGCTGGTGTGCGGCATCGTCACGTACGTGAGCCAGCTGGAACGCATCGGCACCATCGACTACCTGGGCAAGCAGGTCGCGTCCATCCAGGAGCCCCTCCTCGGCGCGCTGCTGATCTGCCTCATCGGCGCGATCGCGTCCGCCTTCGCCTCCACCACGGGCATGCTCGGCGCCCTGATCCCCCTGGCGGTGCCCTTTCTGCTCGGCGGCCAGGTGGGAGCCGTGGGCCTCATCACCGCGCTGGCCATCTCCTCGTCGGTGGTGGACGCCTCGCCCTTCTCCACCAGCGGAGCTCTGGTGACCGCCAACACCCCTGAGGAACAGCGGGAGTTCGTGTTCCGCCGCCTCATGGCCTGGGGTCTGGGGATCAGCGTCGCGGGACCGCTCGTCACCTGGGGGCTGTTCGTCGTGCCCAGCTCACTCTGAGAGGGGGCCGTCAGAGCCGCCGGCCCGTACCGCGCGTGAGCGTCCTCTTGGACGTACCGAGGTGACGATCAATCCGCTGGTCCGGCGTTCTTGCGCTGGTTGGCATGGAAGCGCGCCTTCTTCTGACGGTTCCCGCACGTGTTCATGTCGCACCATCTGCGGGTGCGACTTCGGCTGGTGTCGAAGAAGGCGGCTTGGCAGGTCGGTGAGGCGCACAAGGCCAATTTTCCGTCTCGTTCGCCCGCGATGATGCTGATCGCGTCGGCGGCGATCACGCCGAGGGCATCCTCCACACAGGAGGCCGAGTCGAGCCTCCATTGCCGCCGGCCCTCGGGCGTCAGGATCGCCGCGGCCCGCCCCTGAGCGCTGCGGTCATTGATGACCTGGACGGCAGATACAGGGAGAGCGTCCTGGACCGCGGCCGCAGTCGCGGCGGCGTGAATCGACTCCCTCAGTTCCCGGGCGAGTTCGAGCTGCGCAGCGGTGCAGGAGTCCACCGCGAGGCCGCTCACCGCCAGCCAGTCGACGAGCCGCTGCGGCGTGGGAATGCGCTCCACGGCGTCGCCATGACGCTCCGACAGCGTCCCCGTGAAGCTCGTCGCGAGCACAGCACCGAGGCGGAAGTCAGGGAACGCAGCAGACATGGAACCACCTTAGCCGGTTGCAGCGCGGCTCGGAGAACTGCTAGAACCGTCTTAGCCAGTTCTCGACAGGTCGTAGCCGGTTCCACGACGGCCAGGAGGTCCCATGCCCCGCCCGACCAGCGACGACGTGCATGCCTTTGAAGCCCACGCAACTGACGCCGACCTCGACGATCTCCGCGCGCGACTGGCCGCGGCACGCCTGCCGGAGGCCGAGACGATCCCTCGCGCCGAGCCCGGCCCTCACCGATGGGAGCAGGGAGTTCCGCTCGCCGACCTCGTCGATGTCGTGAACTACTGGCGCACCGAGTACAACTGGCGGCCGTTCGAAGAGCGCCTCAACCAGACCGGCCAGTTCCGCACGACCATTGACGGCCTGGGGATCCACTTCCTGCACCGCCGATCCACGCGCGCCGATGCCACTCCCCTGATCCTGACGCACGGCTGGCCGGACAGCATGGCCCGGTTCATCGACGTAGTGGACGAACTCGCGGATCCGAAAGACGCGGACGCGCCGGCGTTCCACGTCGTGGTCCCGTCGCTACCGGGCTTTGGTCACAGCGACAAGCCGGCCACCACCGGATGGGGAACCGAAAAGATCGCAGCCGCATGGGTGGAACTGATGGGAAGGCTCGGCTACGGCACCTTCGCGGCCCACGGCGGCGACTGGGGCGGCAATATCACCACGGTCCTCGCCGGCAGGTTCCCGGCGCACGTTCTCGGCATCCACACCACGTTCGCGGAGGGACCGCCCGGATTGACCATGGACGGGCTGACGGCGGTCGAACGCAAATGGGCCGAGGAAACCCGTGACTTCTGGCGCCACCGCGCGGCGTACGCGAAGCAGCAGGCGACCCGGCCGCAGACCATCGGCTATTCGCTCGTCGACTCACCGGTCGGGCTTCTCGCCTGGGTCCTCGACAAGTTCGCCGAGTGGTCGGACACCGAGGACAGCCCGTTCGAGAAGATTTCCCGAGACAGAATTCTCGACAACGTCACCCTGTACTGGCTGACGCGCACCGGCGCATCGGCGGCCCGCATCTACTACGAAAGCCACAACTCGCTGGACCCGGAACTTCGGGTCGACGTCCCCTCGGCCATCACCGCGTACCCCCGCGACGTCGAGAAGTGTCCGCGGCCCTGGGCACAGGAGCGCTACCGGCAGATCGTCCGATGGCGGGAGGCCGAAGCCGGGGGGCATTTCCCGTCGCTGGAGGTTCCCGAGCATTTCGTCAAGGACCTGCGGGAGGGCCTCACGGCAGTGCTGGCCACTCATCGGTGAACGCCGCTGGGGACCCCGAACGTGGTGGGGCGCGCTCACTTCGATGTGGCACCGGCAGGTTTCGCACGGAGGACGCAGGACGTCGGGCCGACGGCGAGGTCGACCCGACGTGCCACGTGCACCTCAAGCCGCCGGCCTGCAGGGATATGGAGCCTGTGGAGCCGGCAGAGCATGGTCGCCGTGTGGCATCACGCTTCTAGGGGACGATGATCGGGTTCGCTTGCAGGTGGCAATCCGATCCGACCACCGTGCGCATCTTCGTGCTCGGCACAACGAGACTGATCGAGTTGAGGCAGTACTGCTGGGTCGAGGAGCGGTCGCCTTTGCGGAGGATGACGGGGCCGGAGCCGGGGTAATCGTGGGTGCCGTCGACCAGGTTGGTGGCCTGGGGTGTGTCGCAGCCCGTGCCGGCGACGGTGGGGACATCGGGCAGCCCCAGCTGCTTCGCGAAGTCCCTGACCTGCTCGACGGGGTAGCCGAGCGGGGGGTTGGTGAGATCGACCAAGCTCAGTGCCGGACTCTGGGGCACGAGGCAGCCCAGCGCCGGGGTGGTTCCGGGTGGAGCTGCGTCCCCGGGGTCTGCCGCGGCAGGTGCGGCTAAGGAGAGGACAGTGGCCAGAGCGAGTGAGGCGACAGCGAGTGTCTTCTTCATGTATGCGATGCTTACATGCTCATGACAGGCGCACCTGGCACTTCCATGCTCGGGCACGAAATCTCCGCACTTCAGCTCTTCGTGCGGCACCGGTGGTGGAGTACCGGTCCCGGCGGACGCCCAGATCAGCGATCCCGGGCGGTGATGTTGAACATCCAGCTGATCCCGAACTGGTCAACCAGCGAGCCCGCCTCGTCGCCCCACACCTGCTTTTCCAGGGGCAACGTGACGGTGCCACCGACGGACAGCTTCTCGAAGTAGTCGCACAGCTCCCGATCGTCGCCGTCGAGGAAGACAGCGACATTGTTGCCGGGTCGATAGGGCGGGTGGCCCGGCCTGTCATCGGGATAGTCCCATGCCATCAGCGTGTAGCCGGCGGGAGTGTCCAAGCGAGAGTGCATGACCTTGTGGGCGTTGGGCGAGTCCGGTGAGCCGAAGTCCGCCACAGTTCCCCACTCCAACTCGCCGCCGAAGACCTCCCGGTAGAACTCCATCGCCTGCCGCGCGTTCCCATTGAACACGATGCACGGATTGATCTGAGACCCCACTTGCCCCTCCTTCATGACACGGCCGATCGGGCTGTCCAGTCGCCGCGAGACCAAAGTACTGACGAAACATGACACCCTCCGTCGCCTTTCCTGTGCGCCGGGCCTGTCCACTGAACGGTGTGACCGCGGTTGTTGGCCGGCCCGAAGGCGCTCAGTCCGTTGTTGGCTGCGGTCTCGTCCGAGTCGTGTGAGCAAGCCTTGGCGGGTGGGGGCGCCCTGGAATTGCCGGTCCAGGCGGCCCGCAAGCCGGTCGAACCGAGCCCGTACGGCAGCGTGGCCGTAGGCGCGGGGGAAGCACTTGCGGTCGGGTTCATCGCCTCTGCTCCAAGAGATCGAGTATCCCAACACCCCAGCACCCCGCGCCACTTGCCCCTTTGGTCACTATCGCCGCCCGGCCCCCGCCCCTTACGGTCAACGCCGCACCACAAGATCAAAGACCGACCAGGAGAACCACACCATGCACGCCAAACGGGGTATACCGCTCGTCGTCACCGCAGTGCTTTCGACCACTCTGCTCACCACCACCCTCACCCACGCCGCCGAACCCGAACCCGCACCCCGCAATGACACCGCCTCCTCCGCGCCCTCCGCGCCCTCCGTCACCAAGGTCGACGTCGGACAGGGGTGGACCGCCAAGGCCGCGGCCGACTACTGGACGCCCCAGCGGATGGCCGCAGCCACATCCGAAACCTCCAAGGGCGAAGCACCCTCAACTGCCGCCGAGCTGAAGGGGAAGAAGGCCGCCTACTTCCGGGGCACCAGCACCGTCGGCACGTTCTTCTACGTGAAGAAGGGCAAGAAGCGGTTCTGTTCGGGAAGCGTCATCAACAGCCCTCGTAAGGACGTCGTCCTGACCGCGGCGCACTGCACCTTCGGCAGCAGGCAGAGCGTCTTCGTCCCGAAGTACAACGGAGCCGCCAAGAACAGGGCGCCTTACGGGACCTTCCCCGTCAACAGCTGGTTCCGCGACAAGTACGACCCCAAGAACAACATGACCTCCAGCTACGACTACGCGTTCGCCCGCCTGGCCAGGAACAAGAAGGGCAAGCTGGTGCAGCAGGCCACCAAGGCCGGCCTCACCCTGACCGCGGCCAAGGGCTTCAAGCACAAGGTCACCGTCATGGGCTACCCCAACGCCAAGCACAACAAAAAGGGACGCCCCATCTTCTGCCGCGTCTCCACGCAGAGGCTCAAGACGTACAAGCAGATGCGCATGAGCTGCGCCGGCTTCTACGGCGGGACCTCCGGCAGCCCCTGGGTCGTCGGCTACAACAAGAGGACCGGCACCGGACGCGTCATCGGCAGCCTCGGCGGATGGGACAAGGGCGGACCCAACGACCGCATCTCCTACGCCCCCGCCTTCGGCAAGTTCGCCTTCAAGCTCTTCCGCGCCGCCAAGAAGTAGCCGGACTCCCCAGGCTCCGCACGCCCCTGCGGCAAGGGCTGGTTCTCCGTGGTCCACGCCCTGCCCGCCGTGGCAGCCCCCCGCCCCGCCCGGACAAGTTCCGGGCGGGGCCCACGGCTTGGAGGTCAGTCCACGACCACCTCGGCGATCCGCGGCGCGACGTTCCCCTCGCCCCACACCAGACGCACCGCGTCCCCGCTCATCGCAGCGGGCAACCTGGTGTAGGCGCCGGTCAGTTCGCCCACGGTCCGCCAGGTGCCGCCGCTGCGCACCTCGACCCGGGCCCGCACCGGATCGCCCGCCTGCAGCACGGTCACCGCGGTCAGCGCCTTCGCCGAGCCCGAGCCCGAGTCCGACCCCGAGCCCAGCTCCACCATCAGGCTCTCCCCGGTCTGCGGCGCCCGCGCGGCCCGGAACACCGTCGCGGGGTCGCCGTCCGCCGCGGCGGCTTGCGTGCTGCCGGTTTCCGCCGGTGGGCCTCCGCTCACCTGGACGCCCGCCCCGGCCACACCGAACTCCCGTACCACCAGCCACTGTTCCTGCCCGGCGGTCGCCCGTGCCCGGACGTAGCGGGCCTTCGTCCCTGCCGGTGGGGTGAAGGTGATCTCCGTCTTCCCGGAGAAGGTGGTGAGCTCCTTCCAGTCCTTGCCGTCCTCGGAGTACTCCAGGACGCCGGTGTGCAGATAGTCGTCGGGGCTCCCCGCCTTGCCCATCGCGAGGCGCACCTCGCCGAGCGTGCGGGACCGGCGCAGGTCGAGGGCGAGTGAAGTGCCCGCCTTCGGGGCGCCGTTGCTCCAGTAGTACGTGGTGTCGTCGCCGTCCGTCATGCGGACGGGCGGGTTGTCCTGGTAGGTGCCGAGCGTGCTGGTGGCCTTGGGGCGGCCCGCCACGCCGAGGAGGCGGTCGTGCTCGGCGATCGCATCGTCGACGAAGGCGTCGAGCACGCCGTCGCCGAGGAGGACCGGAACGGTTCCGCCACCGGGCTTGGTCGTCGTGAACGACCGGGCCTTCGCGACCAGTTCGGGCAGTTCGCGGCGGAGCCTCCAGGCCGCCGCTCCGTCCCCGTCGCGAGCCGCGCCGACCATCCGCAGCGCGGCGGACGCGGCCTTGCCCCATGCCTCGGCGGAATCCAGCCAGGGGTCGGCGTCGGCGAGGAAGCCGGGTTCGGGCAGCCGGTCGCGCAGTACACCGGGAGCCGCCTCGAACTCCGTGAGGACCCGCTCCAGGCGCGCCTCGTCGCCGTCGTCCCAGAACTTCGCGAAGGCGGCCGCCAGTTGCGGTGCCTGTTGCTCGTTGAGGAGGGAGCCGTAGCTCGCGTCGGAGAACACCCGCAGCGCCCGCTCGGCCCGCGCGTCGCCGTCCGCCATCTCCTTCAGGGCCGCACTCCACGACGTACGGGGGTCGTAGTCGCGGTCGTTCCAGGTGTAGTCGGCGACCGTGAAGAGCGCGATCTTCGAGGCGTACGGCTGGATCATCGGGTTCGCCGTGATGCCCGCCAGCTCCTCGGCCAGTCCCTTCTCCCGGCCGTTGAAGGGGCCGAGCAGCAGGCGGTTGGGGACGTAGTCGTTCACGGGGTAGTTGTCCCAGGTGAGGATGGAGTGCCCGAACACCTCGCGGGCCTTCTTGGCCTGGGCGACCGTCATGGTCGGGGCGATCACGCCGATGCCCGTCCACTCGACGAGGACGTCCTTGTCGAGCTGCTCGGCCAGGGCCTTCTTGTACGGGGACGGCGTGACGTCGTAGTACTCCGTGGGCACCATCTGGAGGGGCTGCGCGCCGGGGTGCCCGGCGATGAACTCGCGGTTCACGCGGTTGAGCAGATGGGCCTGGGCCGCGCCCGCCGCGCCTCCGCCCGTCCCCCATTTCGCCTCGTCGGCGGGGCAGTTCCAGTCGGTGTAGCTGATGTCGTCCAGGGGCACGGCGAAGGTGCGCACGCCGATGTCCCAGAGGGTCTGGAACTTGTCGACGAGGGCCTTGACCTCGGCGTCCGAGCTGTAGCAGACGGAGAGGCCGGGCGAGAGGGCGTAGGTGAAGTCGACGTGCCGCTCGTGGGCCCGGTCCACCAACTCCTTGATCTTGGAGAGCTGTTCGGCGGGGTAGGGCTCGCGCCACTTCTCACGGAGGTAGGGGTCGTCCTTGGGCGAGTACACGTAGAGGTTCATCTTGTGCTCGCCGTAGAAGTCGAGCTGGTCGAGGCGCGCCTCGTGCGACCAGGGGGTGCCGTAGAAGCCCTCGATGACGCCGCGCAGTTCGGTGGCGGGCCAGTCGCGTACGGCGATGCCGCGCACCCGGGTGCCGGGCCGGTCACGGTGCGGCAGGAGCTGGCGCAGGGACTGGGCCGCGTAGTACGTGCCCGTCGCGTCGACGCCGGACAGGACCATGCGCCCCTTGCCGATGCCGAGGACATGCCCGCCCGGGGGCAGCCCGGCCGCACTCTTGAGGCCGAGTGCCTCGAGGGCGTCGCCGGAGGCCGGGTTCTCGGCGGGGCCGCCGACGTAGACGTTCAGTCCGGCGGCGGCAGCGCTCCGGCTCCGTACGACATGCTGCGCCCCGGCGCCGCGCAGGGCGCTCCGGGTGACCTCGAGCGCGGCGGCGTCGGTCTTCTCTCCGGCCACCAGCGTGACGGTGCCGGTGATCGCGACCCTGTCGGAGCGGTCCTGCACGGACTGCGGTGTCGGCGAGATCGCCCCGGAAGGCGAGTCCTGGCCCGGCGGGCCGGCGGCGGCCGGGCCGGGGACGCCCAGGCCGACCGTCAGGGCGGCGGCTATCGCGCCGAAGAGGGCGGTGCGGGGCAGGCGGAACGTCACGTGTCCTCCAGGGAATCCAGGCGAGCGGAATCACATTGGGCATTCGCACCTCACAACTGACAGGATTCACCGGTCACTTGATGGCATGTCAATGTCACTTCCGCGTGCGGTCATGGACCTTTGTGCAGCTGCACGCATCGGTGTGAGGGGGAGAACGTGGTGGGTGGCAAGGACTTCGTGCGACTGGTGGGGCGCCGGGCCGCTCTGCGCTATGCCCTCGCGGGGATGGCGGCCGCGACCGTGGCGGCCTGCTCGGGCAACGGTTCCACCAGCGTTCGCTCCCAGACGCTGAGCGCATTCCTGCAGGGCACCTGGCACTTCAAGAACGAGGAGGGGGAAGGCGCCCGAGTCGACGTGCTCAAGGACGGGAGATTTCGGATCGCCGGAGGTGAACCCGGTACGGAGTGGTCGGGGCAGGGCACATGGCAGTTCCAGGGCGGGCTCCTCTCCTACAAGAGTGAGGAGGATCAAGCCCCGTACGTCGTCCACGAGATGCCCGAGCAGGCCGACAAGGCCCTCCACGGCACCTACACCGTGTCAGGTGGCTTGATCGACAACGGCGGGCAGGAAAAGGGCTATTCGAAGATGCGGGTCACCGGCAGCAAGGACAAGGTGGTGCTCACCTTTCCCCGGCAGGCGGACGGGGAGCCCCGAGTCATCACCTGCACCCGGGCGACGAGCAGCAAGGACGCCCCCTGAGGCCCCTGAGGCCCCGAAGCCCCGAAGCCCTGAGGCACAAGCCCGGACGCAGTTCTCTCGACCGGCCACCAGCCCCGTGGAAGCGGCCGCTCCCCCGGCACGGCCGCTCCTCCGGCAGGTCGTCGGGAGCTACCGCCCCCGCTCAGCCACCACGCCGCACGCGGGCGGCCCTGCGCGCTTCCGCGAGCTTGCGTGCCTCGCTGCCCTTGCGGGACTTGCCGCCGGAGCCGCGAGCCTCGTCCTTGCTGGTCCCCAGACCGCGGAACGGGGCGTTGTGGTTCTTGGGCCGCGCCGCGGCGGGTCCGCCGTCGAGGGGCTCCCCGGACGGTCTCCTGGCGCCGGTGATCCGGCTCAGTTCCGCCTCGCCGGAGCGCACCTTGGTGGTCGTGGGCGCGATACCGGCGTCCTTCATGACCTGGCTCGTCTCGCGGCGCTGGCCCGAGAGCACCAGCGTCACGACCGTGCCCGACCGGCCGGCCCGGGCCGTGCGGCCCGCGCGGTGCAGATAGTCCTTCGGGTCGGTGGCCGGGTCGACGTTGACCACGAGGTCCAGGTCGTCGACGTGCAGGCCCCGCGCCGCGACGTTCGTCGCCACCAGCGCGGTCACCTGCCCGTCCTTGAACTGCGCCAGGGTCCGGGTGCGCTGCGGCTGCGACTTGCCGCTGTGCAGGGCCCCGGCGGCCACCCCGCTGGCCCGCAGATGCCTGGTGAGCTGGTCGACCCCGTGCTTCGTGTCCAGGAACAACAGGACGCGGCCGTCACGGGCGGCGATCTCCGTGGCGACGGCGTACCGGTCCGGGCCGTGTACGAGCAGCACGTGGTGCTTGATCGCGGTGGGCGCCCCGGCCGACGGGTCCACCGAGTGGACGGCCGGGTCGTGCAGGTAGCTGCTGACCAGCTGATCGACGTCACGGTCGAGGGTGGCCGAGAACAGCATCCGCTGCCCGTCGGGACGCACCTGGTCCAGGATCTCGGTGACCTGCGGCATGAACCCCATGTCGCACATCTGGTCCGCCTCGTCCAGCACAGTGATCCGCACCCGTCCCAGGCGGCAGTCCTTGCGCTCGATGAGGTCGTGCAGGCGGCCGGGCGTGGCGACCACGATCTCGGCGCCCTCTCGCAGCGCGGCGGACTGCCGCCCGATGGACACCCCGCCGACCACGGTCGCAATCCGCAGTCGCAGGGCCAGCGCGTACGGGGTGAGCGCCTCGCCGACCTGCTGCGCCAGCTCCCTCGTGGGCACCAGGACCAGCGCGAGCGGCTCCTTGGGCTGAGCCCGCCGCCCGGCTGTCCGGGCCAGCAGCCCCAGTCCGAAGGCGAGCGTCTTGCCCGATCCGGTGCGCCCCCGGCCGAGGACGTCCCGCCCCGCGAGAGCGTTCGGCAGCGCGGCCGCCTGGATGGGGAAGGGCTTGGTCACGCCGAGTTCGTCGAGCGTGCGCAGCACCTCGGCGGGCAGCTCCAGCTCCGCGAAAGACGTCACCGGAGGCAGGGGCGGGGTGAGGGGCGAGACCATGGACTTGCCGGACTCGTCGCCTGGCGGGACGTCGGCGCGTGCTGAATCGCTCACAGAGAGCCTTCCTCCGAAGGGACCGTACCGAGGAAGGCGCGGTGGGGACGCGGCCACCGATCCGAAGAGATCGAGCACCGGGCATCGGGCTTCCGGCACCGGAGGGCCCGCCGACGACCGGCACGGTGGCCATGCAAACGCGTCACGCTAGCACGAGGCCGTGGCTTCGCTTGCGTCCTCGCGAGGTTGTCGGCGTCTCAGCGGCACGGGTTGGTGTGTCAGTGGCGACCGCTACCTTCCGGGCCATGGGTAATTCAGGCGGGTCATTGGCGACCCGGTCCACGGGGGAACTGCGAGGAACTGCCCCAGCTCATCCGGTCAGTCGACCCACATCACGACGGCCAGGCCGCGGTCCGCCGCCGCGAGGTAGAAGTCCCGGAGCGTGGTGAAGTGGTCGGCGAGGCAGTCCCGCAGATCGCCGTCGAAGCTGCCGAATCCGGCGACCTGCGCCGCTTCGGCCGCGTCGGCCGGGAGCAGGGCAAGGAACTGGTTCATGTCGAGGGCGGCGAGCCCGCGGGCGACCTCGGCGACCGCGGTCGGGCCCAGCAGGGCGGGTGGTCCGTCGAATCCGTCGTAGAACGTCTCATGGTCGAGGAACGCGACACCGTCCAGCTCGTCCCCCGACACACTCCGGTTCAGCGCGTCGGTGTGAACGGCGTCGACGGGCACCGACCGCAGGAACCTGATGAGTGCCCACATCGACCGGTCGAGGTCGACGGTGTCGGCGGTCGGCGGGTCCCAGCAGGGGTCGTTGTCGGGTGAATCCGCAGCGGCCCGCCGGCACTCGGCGAGGTACTGCGGACTCACGCGGGCGAGCTGTTGCGTGAGGGCCATGGCCGGATTGTCTCCGCGGGAGTTGATCTCGTCACCCGGGTATGAACCGTCACCGTTGCGGCGTAACTCATGATCTTGCCCGGCGTTGATTCGCTCGGGGCCTCACGCATCGACGACCACGGTCTGCTGCCTGGCCCTGAGGGACACGTACCGACGGAATCCCGTGCCTCAGCGCCGGGCCGGAAGAATGCTTGAGGTCGCCTGCCATGTACGACATCGCCAAGAAGATCGCCTCGGGAGTCGCAGTGGTCGCGGCAGCACTCTGCTCCGCCGTCGGCGCGGCCCCGCCCGCGGCGGCCGACGGCAAGTGGTGCAACAACTCCGTGTGCATCGAGACCTACGACAGCGGCACCTACCTGGGCAGGGTGGAGGTCTCGGTGACCAACACCAACCAGCCGCACACCATCAGCGCGCGCGTGTGGACCACCAACGGGTGGAGTGCCAACACCAAGGTCGAGGACGTCGCCGCGTTCAGGACCTACCGGGACCAGGCTTATCCGCAACGGCACTTCCCTGCCGGCACCAGGCTCTGCGCGGAGGGCTTCCGCGGAGGCGACAGTGTGGGCCTTCCCTGCGTCACGATCACCGACTGACAGCTCCGGTCATCGTGCGGCGTGGCGCACGGTCCAGCCGTCCGGGAGTTCGTCCGCCGCGATGGTGAAGGTGGCCAGGAAGTGCTCCGCCTGGGCGCAGTTCACGTTCTCGGCTCCTGTGAGTGACGCCGAGACGATCGTGCAGGCAGGGGAACGGTTCCCCGGTGTCAGCGGCGACGGCGTCGCGTACGCCCTCTGCTCGGGCGCCGTTTCTGCTCCACACGACCACGGATCGCACGACCACGGATCGGGAGACCAGGGATCGGGAGAACCAGACCAGGGCGCGGTTGTCCCTCCCTCCCCCACCGTCTCCCGCCCGGCGGCCCTGTCCGCTCAGGACCGTGTGGCGGTGCCGCACTCCCCTTCCTTGGCCTCCCGCATGCGCGCGTCCATCGACGTGCTCCGGTCGTACGGGTCGACCTCGCGGCCGTCGCCCCGGCCGGTGGCCGCGCGCTCCGCTCTGAACTCGGGGGTGAAGTAGCCGGTATGGGTGTTGCAGCCGCCGTTGGTCGTGTCCGCCCGGTAGGAGATGAGCGAGAACGTTCCCGGATCGATGGCCACCTTCGCCGGGTCGTCCCAGCTCAGCACCGTCTCGCGGCGCACAATGACGCGCGCGACGTCGTCGCTTCCCGCGGCAGCGCGTACGACCGGATAGACGTACGTGACATCGGCCGTCACCTCGAGCGCGCCACGCTTCCCTTCCCGGAAAGTGATCCGGCCCCGCGTCTTCACCACATCCCCGGCAGGTCGCACCTTCGACTTCTCGAAACGGCTGAACAGCATCAGGGGATCGTTCGCGCGACTGGGCCTGTCAAACGCGGTCTTCAGGTAGTCCTGGACGTCAGGCTGCTGCGGATTGATCAACTCGACCGCCTTCCGGGGGTACTCCCCGCGCAGCACACCGCGATCCAGACTGGCGGCGGACAGGAACTCCTGGGTGCGCTCAAGGGCTTTCGAGACCTGCTTCTTGCTCATCCAGCCGGTCGCTCTCGCCGCAGGCAGATGAATCCCTGCCGCCCCGTCGCCCCACCGCGCCGCAGGGGAGCCCCTGAACGGCTCCTTGATGGTCGGCCGTTGGGCCGCGACCTCGGCCGGCGGCCCGCTCGGACGGTTCGACTCCGCGGCGAGCGGCTCGCTCCCTCCGTCCCCACCGCCGAACCAGCCGGCCACCCTGCCCGGGTCCAGCGCCACGACCAACAGCCCGGCCGCGACCAGCAGACCGACCGCGTACCAGCCCTTGCCCCGTCGCCGTCGCGCCGGTGGGTGACTGCGCCATCCCTCCGGCCGACTGCCGTCCTTGGGCAACCGCCCCGCCACCATCCGGGCCCGCGCCGACGGCTCCTTGGGCGCCCCCGCGTCCCCCGCCTCGGCCTCCCGAAGGAAACGATCCCACTCCTCGTCCGGTATGGACGCCCCGCCCTTGCCCACGAGCTCTACCCCCACGCTCTCCTCCGCACCCGGCTCCTGGCCAGGAACGGCTATGACACGAGCGCCCGTACAGTTCAGACGCACGATCAGAGACCCTAACCCTGCGTGCTCATCCCTAGGTCGCGTCGCCTCGGACGATGCGCAGTCGGCTCGCTCCGTACGTGGTGGGGGGTGTTCACACACGTCAGCGACGGACTCTCACGAGCGCGTCGTGGGTCGCGGCGCAGCGCCGCCTTCTCCTCGACGACCTGCAGCAGCTTGCCATCGACGCCGTACGAGGCGGTCTTCCGCACGGGAGCGCGGCGCATCACCCCCGCCCCTGGATCACGTGCACCGGGACTTCAGCACGTCGACCTCACAGCCCGGCGCGGACGGGTCGAAGCCGTGCTCGACCAGCCAGCGAACCCCCAGCAGGCTGCGCAACGACCACCACCCCCGGATCACGTCGAGATCGAGGTCGACGTCGGTGCCGTAGCCGGCGATGACGTCGCCCAGGTGCTCCTCGTGTCCGAGCGTGAAGGTGGCGAGGTCGTACAGGGCATCGCCCTGGCCCGCCTCCGACCAGTCGATGACGCCCGTGACGTGGTCACCGTCGAGGAAGACGTGGGCGATCTGCAGGTCGCCGTGTGTGAACACCGGTGTCCACGGCCGGAGTGCGGCCTCGGCGACCTGGCGGTTGCGTGTGACCAGGTCGGCGGGCAGGACGCCGTTCGCCACGAGCAACTCGCACTCCACGTCGAGCTCCGCCGCCAGCTCGTCGAGCTCTCGGCCGGCCCGGCCGTGGTGGGGCGGCAGTGGCGCGTCGTGCAACTTCCGGATGGCGGCGCCTGCCGCGGCCCACGCCGACGGCGGTGCGGTCGACGGCTCGCCGAGGCGGCCGAGCGTCGTCCCCGGGACCGCGGCGATCGCCAGCACGGGCGGCTTGCGCCACAGGACCTCCGGGGTCGGGACCGGCGCCCGGGCCATCACCTCGACCTCGGCGTCGATGCGCGCCTGATCGGCGTCCACCTTCAGGAACACGTCGCCGACGCGCAGGGTCGCGCGCTCGGAGTGGGCGACGACGACCTTGACCTCATCCATGGCGACCAATATCCCGGATGACCGTCGACGTCGCCGGGATTATTGCGTGCGGCTGCACGGCTGACCGTGCCCCCCGCTGTCCGGCGGCTCGTTCACGGGGCCGACGGGCGATGGCTGCGAGTCCGGGATCCAAGTGCCGGGAGGCCATGCGGAGTTGTTGTTGTGGGTGCACGACAGGTAGGCGAGGCGCGTGCGTCGCAATACCTTGCTTGATGAGCGACGGGTGGCACCGCTTCCGTCGCCTGTAGCCCGTCGCCTGCCGCCCGTCACCCGTCACCCGTCACCTGCCGTGCCTCCACGCGATCGCTTCGAGAAGAGGTTCTCGTGCGCCATAGACTCTCCGCCCGCCTGCTGCCCGCATGCCTTGTCCTGGCTCTGGGGTCGGGCACCGTGCTCGCTTCCGGTCCCGCGTCGGCCAGCCCCTCCGGGGGCACCGGGCCGACCCGCGCCCCCGATGTCTACTGCTACGACGAGCCGTCGCGGCCGGACGCCGATCTGAGCGACCTCGAGGCGTCCTTCAACTCCTCGAACTGGATGCGGACCCTGCAGGCCATGTACAAGCGGCGCTGGCCCAGCGGGGAGGCGCTGGCGATCGCCCAGGCCAACGACCCGTACTGGGACCAGTTCGTGGACAAGCAGAGCTTCGACGGATTCGCCGAGTCGATGATGGTGGCGATCCACGAGGAGACCCACATGTGGGACCTCGACTCGTCCCGGACGGAGTGGGACGTCCACACCGCGGCCTGGATCAACGCCGGTCAGCAGGCACTGACGGTGCCTCTGCACGGCGGCTTCCCCCGCAGGGAGATCCTGCCGCTGATCAAGGACACTCTCAGCAAGGACATGGACGACATCTACCTGCGGGACAGTCAGCAGGGGTCGTACAACCTCCAGGGAGTCCTGGCGGAGCAGAACGCCGGGCTGACCGGACTGCCCGCGGTGACGGTGCTCCAGGAGTACATCAAGGGGGTCGGCGCCAGTAACGCCCGGGACATCGCCGCCACCAACCTGCGCTATCTGCTGCTGTACCTGCGCGTCGCCAAGGACAAGCACCCCGGCTACTGGACCGAGATCAAGAACGAGCCCAAGCTGCGCGAGCTGGTCCTGATCCAGTTCCTGCGTACGGCCTACTGGCTGGAGAAGTCCGCGCCCTACACCGGCAAGCTGGGCAGCAAGGACGCCGACAGGATCACCGCGGCCAACTACGCCCCGGAGAACATCGCCATCCTGGAGGAATTCACCGGCCGCAAGGTGCGCATCGACGCGCACAAGAACTGCACCGGCTGAGAGGGCCATCCCTCCCCCGGAGGGATGGCCCGGCTCGCGCGGCGCGCACGTGAATCTCAGTTGAAGGAACGGACCGTGTGGTAGTACTTCTTCGCGCCCTTGTAGCACGCCTTCCGCAACTTCTTGCGCTGGGCCTTCGTGTACGGATCGGCCCAGATGTGCTTGCCGCACACAGTATTCATGTCGCGCAGGAACGCCTTGTCGACACGGAGTTTGTGATCCCGCCGGAACGTGGCCTTGCCCACGGTCTTCTTGTAGTTGCGGTAGCCGAAGTCGTGCCGCCAGCAGGGAAACTTCAGGTCGTATCCGCCCGGGAACTTGTCAGGGCCCCATGAGCAGCCGTCCGTCTCCCAGGTGAAGCGATACTTCTTGACGGATGCCTTGTTCTTCTTGCCCAGCGTGGCGAACCAACGGTCTTGTGACGCACTGGAGTTGCCGGTGATGGACCGCATCTTCTTGAGCTTTGCCGCCTTGCTGACCTGCACGGAGACCGAGCCGTCGAGATCAGCGGAATCCGCGAGGGACGGCGCGGCCACTGCGATGACCAAGACACCGGACAGGGCCGTGCCGACGAGGGAGTTACGGAGTGCATTCACTGCTGTGCTCCATTTCTCTCTTCAATTCTCTGCCAGATGGCAGGAGCACGGTGACAGATGGACAAGATCCCTTCTACTGCACCGAAAGGCACTGCCCAAAGGTGCAATTTCCTGGAGCGCGAGTCGGGTCTAGTGTCCTTGGCGGAAACCGAACTGACAGGTAGTCATCTGAAGGGGACGTTGTCTATGCGCATGCGTACAATTGCGGCCGCTACGGGGGCTCTTGCCGCCCTCACGTTGGGCGCCGCCGCGCCCGGCGCGACAGCCGCCGTTCAAGGTCAGCCGGATGTACCGGGTGCGTCGGCTCAGTCGGTGCACGTGAAGGGGTTCCCGTGGGACAAGAAGGGCCGCGACAAGGTGCCGAAGTGCGCCCGCCACGGCTCGTTCAACAGCGACGGCTACACCGACCACCTGAAGTTGAAGAACAAGTGCGACCACGCCGTCACGTACCACATCATCCTCAAGCGCGGCGACGACCGCTGGCACAAGGTCCGCGCCCATAAGTCCTGGCGCACGACCTGGAAGTGGCCCACGAGCCTGCAGAAGGTCGGAACCTGATCCGACCGAACGAAGTGCCCCGCACACGGCGAAGGTGTGCGGGGCACTTCGCCGTTGAGCCTACGGGCCCACGAGCTTCATGGGCGAAAGCACCGGCCCTTGCCCACCGGGCGACGGGCGGCCGGATCCGCCGTCCCCGTCAGCTGCTCGGGAAGGGCACCTTCGTGAGCTCTTCGGAGACGCGCCAGATGCGCCGGGCGTCCTCCGCGCTGCCCAGGCGGGAGTAGAGCTTCTGCTCGGCGGGAGGTCCGCCGAGATGGCCGGGGCCGCTCGGCCCGTACAGGAGGGCGCCCTGGGCGTCGGCCGCCGTCGCCGCGTACAGGGCGGGGAGCTTCGCGGTCTCGACGGTGCCGAGCAGGATGCCGCGGGCGGACAGGGCGCGGATGAGCCGCACGCCCAGGGTGTCCCGGTCGCGGCCGAGCTCGGGGCGCGCGGCGAGCAGGCTCGTGGGAGCGACCCCGGGGTGGGAGAGGTTGCTGGTGATGCCCCACCCGTGGGCCCGGCTGCGCCGGTCGAGTTCGAGGCCGAACAGCCCGAACGCGATCTTCGACTGACTGTAGGCGCGACGGCCGTCGTACGAGCGTTCCCAGTTCAGGTCCTCCCAATGGATGCTGTTCTGGTTGGCCGCGACGCTGATCTGCGAGGTCACGCGGGCGCGCCCGGCCCACAGCAGGGGCAGCAGATGGGCCACCAGGGCGAAGTGGCCGAGGTGGTTGGTGCCGAACTGAAGCTCGAAGCCGTCGGCGGTCGTCTGCCGGTCGGGCGGGGTCATCACGCCGGCGTTGTTGACGAGGATGTGGATCGGGCGCCCCTCCTCCCGCAGGGCCTCGCCCAGGGCCGCGACCGAGTCGAGGGACGACAGGTCGAGCTCGCCCAGCGACACGTCCGCGTGGGGAGCGGTCTCCCTGATCCTGGCGATCGCCGCCTCGCCCTTGCGCGGATTGCGCACCGGCAGGAGCACTTCGGCCCCGGCCGCGGCGAGCCTCGTGGCGAGGCCGAGCCCGATGCCGTCGCTGGCTCCGGTGACGACGGCGCGCTTGCCGGACAGGTCGGGCACGGTGATGTCGATGGGTCGGCGTGGCATGGGTGCACTCCTCGAAGCTGTGTCGTTGCTTCCACCGTCGGGGCCGGCGGTGGCGCTATCCAGGGCGCCTCGATCCCCCGATGCGGAGGTCCACGGTCCGTGGTGCGGTTCGGAAGCCGCGCCGTCCGTTCGGGGCCGTACCGGGGGATGCGAGAGCCCAGCAGAGATCTCCTGAAGATCACCGGATGTCCGTCGTCCGCCTCCGCAGCGACACGCTCGGGAAGGGGGGATCGACAGGGCGTGGATACGCGGATCAGCGAGCGGTAGGAATGGGTCAGCGCCGACAGGAGGCACGCATGGTGATCGACCGGACCGGTCTGGCGGAGTTTCTGCGGCGCCACCGGGAAGCGCTGCAACCAGAGGACGTCGGTCTCCCCCGCGGCCGGCGCCGCCGGACCAGCGGGCTGCGCAGGGAGGAAGTGGCCTCGCTCTGCCACATGTCGACCGACTACTACGCCCGGCTGGAGCGGGAGCGCGGTCCCCAGCCGTCCGAGCAGATGATCGCCTCCATCGCGCAGGGACTCCATCTCTCCCTCGACGAGCGCGACCACCTGTTCCGGCTCTGCGGGCACAACCCGCCCGCGCGAGGCGCGGTCAGCGAGCACATCAGCCCCGGCCTGCTGCGCATCTTCGACCGCCTGCAGGACACCCCCGCGGAGATCGTCACCGAGCTCGGCGAGACGCTGCGGCAGACCGAGCTCGGCGTCGCACTCACCGGCGACCTGACCGTCCACACCGGACCGGCCCGCAGCATCGGCTACCGCTGGTTCACCGACCCCACCACGCGGCAGCTCTACGCCCCCGACGACCACCCGTTCCTGACCCGCATGTTCGCCTCGGGCCTGCGCGGGGTGGTCACGCTGCGAGGCCCCGGTTCCAGGGCGGCGCACCTCGCCGACCTGCTGCTCGCTCAGAGCGAGGAGTTCCGGGAGGTGTGGAACAGGCATGAGGTCGGCGTTCGCCCCGACGAGGTGAAGCACTTCGTCCACCCCGAACTCGGTGCGCTGGAGCTGACCTGCCAGATCCTGTTCGAGCCGAGCCAGTCGCACTGTCTCCTCGTGTACACCGCGATTCCCGGCAGTGAGAGCTACGAGAAGCTGCAACTGTTGTCCGTCATAGGGACGCAGGCGTTTCGCTGAGCGATGGGTCCTGGGCACACGACGGGACAGTGTGGTGTGCCCGTTCGGTTCTGCGGGGCTGCCCTTGTGGCTCTGGAGCGGCGTGGGCCCTGCGCATCAGGGTGGAACGGTCGGTTCGTCCGATCTCTGAGCATGACCATCTCAGAGCGTGCAAGACAAGCAAGGAGATACCTATGAAGTCGTGGCGTACTCGAGTCGGTGTCGGTCTCGCTGTCGGGGTGGCGGCGGTCGCCATTCCGCTGACCAGCACCACCGCCTTCGCCGCCGGCCCTCCTCCGGGTGACGGCTGGCAGCCGGTCGGTGGCGAGTCGTTCGACTCCTGGCAAGCCTGCTACGACCAGATGCAGAGCGACCTGAAGCTCAACCCCCAGTACCACGAGGCCACTTGCGTCAGCGACCCTCAGCCCGGCCTCCCCAACTTCTACTCGGAGTGGATGCGCTGACCTCTTTCTCCACCGTCCGACCGTGAGCGTCCTTCCCGGGCTTGATCGCCTGCAGGGAGCCTCCGGGGACGTGAAGCACGGCCTTCGTCCGGTCCTGTACTCCCGTCAAAGGGACACTGCCCGGCACGAAGGCCGTGCCTGTCTGGTCAACGCCCTCGGCCAGGATCCGCTCCGCCCGAAAATGCATCGCGTGCCGTTGTGGGCGTCGGGATACCGCGCCGGTGCCCCCTGCTGAACTGCCGCGACCGCTTCGGCCCCGCGCCCCTACGGGCCTGGTCGGATTCCACGCCGACTTGGCCACGCCCGGACTCGGCAGTGAGCCGACCGTCTCCCCTCGGCGCCCCGGGCAGGATCCGTTCGTTCGCGTGTACGCGGCGCACGACGCGGAGCGAATGCTTCCAGTGACCCCCTGTGCGCCGAGCCAGAGTAGTCACTCTCTGCAATAGATTCGCTACTCAACGTCGCCTCGCTCGGTGCTCTGCATGCCTCAAGCCCGAGGATCCGGAAGGGACCACACCATGTCGCACGCGTCCGCGACGCCGCCCACCCGTAAGCGCCGCGCCCTGCGGCTGGCCGCCGCGCTCTCCGTGCTCGCCGCCGGAACGTTCTGCGTCACCGGCGCCGCCCCCGTGGAATCGGCGAAGGCCGACCTCACCTGCACCTCGATCGGGAACACTTTCCAGGACGGCAACACCATCTCCGGCTCGGGCGCCATCATCGCGCCGTGCAGCGGCGGCGCCACGCTCGTGATCCAGCGCTCGCGCTGGTACGGCTGGGAGGACATGGCCACCCTGAACTTCTCCGGGCAGCACGCGCAGACCATCACGTACGACTGTGCGGGCACCGGCATCCACGACTTCCGCACCTACATCAACTCACAGCGTGCCAACGGCAGTTACGAGTTCCACGAGTCCAACCACATCAACGCGAACTGCGGCTGACCCCTGCTCACACGCCTTCCCTCCCGTGGAGATCCCGTGCCCGCTGCCTCTGGCGTCCTCCGGCGCCGCGTCACCCTCACCGCCGCCGCGCTTCTCACCCTCTCCGCCGCCTCCACCGCCGCGACCCCGCCACGGGCGCACCGCCCCGCCTCGGTCCAGGACGTCGCCGTGTGCACCCCGCAGATCGACAACCCCCACTTCTCGAACGGCGCGGGGAGCGTCATCTTCAAGGCCCGGATGAGCTGCACGACCGACGGCGCCATTCCCACCGTCAACCTCCGGGTCCAGGGCACCCTCGGCTACGTCCCCGGCGGCGCTCCCGGACAGCCCGCGCAGGGCCCGCCGTCCTCCGCCGCGACGTCCGACCAGACGCAGACGGTGCCGACGAACGGGCAGCAGGTGACGTTCTACACGCCGGTGCCGGACGATCCCAAGAAGATCACCGCGGGCGGCACCTACGTCGGTTCGGTCACCTTCCAGATCGTGGCCCCCGCCCCCGGAACCGTCGGCCACGCCCAGGGCAACTACGTCTACGTACAGCGGTGACCGAATCCGGCCGCTGGGTCCCGGACGCCCGCACACTCATGTGGTGCTTCGGCCGGGCCGACGAGCACCGGGTGATGCCGGCGATCCGGGACGATGTGCGCGACCGGGCGCCGGACCTCGAGCCCGGTTCCGACGCCTACTGGCTGGTGGTCTCCGAGGCCGCGGTCGAGGCGGTCCTCTACGACCTCCTCGACCGCGCCAAGAGGGAGGGCACCTCCTTCGAGGACCCCCCTCCAGCCACATGACGGCCCTCTGGTATTTGCATCCGGAGTGCTACTATCCGCGGATGCCACAGGCCAGGAGACCGAGCGCCAAGTCCGCGGCCGTCAAGGCCGGTTCGCCGATACGGGGTGGTCGGGAGTGCGAGCCGGCCGATGGGCGTGCCGCGCGTTCGCACCGCACCCGACTGACGATCGTCGACGCGATGCGGGCCCTCCACGCCGAGGGTGATCTGAGGCCGACCGCCCGCGCCATCGCACAGCGCGCCGAGGTGTCCCTGCGCACGGTCTGGCAGCACTTCGCCGACCTCGAGACGCTGCTCGCCCACGCCGGTGAGCGCGACCTTCAGGTGCTGCTTTCGCTGGTGAAGCCGATTCCCGCGACCCAGCCGCTGGATGCACGCATCACGGCGTTCACCCGCCAACGGGCCCGCCTGCTGGAGCAGATGACGCCCAGCTGGCGGGCGGCGCGGCTGGAGGAGCCGTTCTCCGAGGAGCTGCGGCGCCTGAAGGCCAGTACGTTCGCGATGGCCCGCGACGAGGTGGCGTCGGTGTTCGGGCCGGAGCTGGAGCAGCTCGGTGGGAAGGAGCGGCGTACGGTCCTCAACTGCCTGGTGGCGGTGGGCTCCTGGGAGCACTGGGACGCGCTGCGCAGTGGGCTCAAGCTGTCCCAGCGGGCCGCTCGCGATGTCATGATCACCTCGGTGACCGCGCTGCTCGGCCCGTCGGCAGCCGATGCGGCGGGCGCTGCGGGCGTGGATGTCGCGTAGCGGGGCTGCTTGTCGGCGTGGTGCCGGTCCAGTGTGCGATGTCGGCTGTGGCCGCCGGTCCCGGCCCGCCCGTCGCGGTCGGAGAGCGTGCCAGGTCGATGTGGTGGTGGGCGGCGTACGGCTGGGGGCGGGCAGGTCCGGACGAGCGGCGAGCAGACCGCTGTCGAACACGGCGAGCACGCCGGATCCGTCCGGGTGGGCGGTGGCCTCCGCGAGCAGCGGATCGTCGGGGCACAGCGCGTGCTCGGTGAAGTGCACCGGATAGGAGAACGCCACGGTGAAGCGGACGGCGAGCGAGCTGCTGGTGCCGGTCGGCGCGCGGCGGGCTCACCACGGGGTCCGCCAGACGCCGCCGCTGCCCGGGGTGGCGTCCAGTCGACCGCCCGCGCCGGGTTCGAAGTGGCCGAAGTCCAGGACGTAGAGCTGTCCGTCCGGGCCGGACGCGACGTCGATGGGGCGGGCGAGCCCGGGGGTGGACCGTACGGTGTGGCTCCAGTCCCGTGGGTCGACGACCGCGAGGGCCCGTCCGGAGCGCGGGCCGGAGGGGGCGGTCAGAGGGATCTCGTCGCCGAACAGCGCGACCACGAGAAGGCCGTCGGGAGCGAGTGTCATCTTGACCGCCGCGGAGTGTGGCGCGAAGGCCAGCAACGGCTGCTCGGGGCGCGGGAGTTCGTGGTGGTTGGCGAGGACGAACTCCGGTGGGGTGCCGGTACCGGGCGCGTGGCGGGGATCGTCGACCGGGATGCCGCCGATGAAGTCCGGCCAGCCGTACCAGGCGCCGTGACGTACCTCGTAGAGCAGTTCCGGTGCCTGTCCGACGGGGCGGCTGCCCCGGTCGTCGGCGCCCTGGTCGGTGGCCAGGAGGCGGCCGTCGGGCAGGAACAGCAGCCCGTAGGCGTTGCGCAACCCCCAGGCCACCAGCCGCAGATCGCTGCCGTCGGGCCGGCAGCTCATCACCGCCGAGGTGCAGGGCAGCGCGGCCGGGAGCCGGGTGCCCGCCGGGTGGACGGTGCCGAACGGGGCGAACGGCCCCGTGACCGCCCGCTGTCCGTCCTGGCGTGGGTCTTCGGTCTCCGCGGCGACCTCGCGCAGTTCGATGGCGTGGCCGGGGATGTCCAGCGGGTGCGGGAGTTGCCTGAGCCAGCTGATGTCGAGCGCGTCGAGCCCGATGATGCCGGTGTTGGTGGCGGCGCCCTGGCTGAAGTACAGCCGTCCGTCGGGGCCGAAGGCGCACATGTTGGTCTGGTAGTTGCCGCCGCCGGGCAGGTCGTCGAGTACGGTCCGCGGGCTGCCGCCGTCCAGCGGGAGGCGGGAGATGCGGCCGAAACGGCCGCCCTCGGAGAGGTAGAGGGCGTTGTCGTGGACGGCGAGGCCGTTGACCGGGGCGCGCAGATTCTTGGCGAGCAGTTCGCGGCGGCCGCCCTGGACGCGCCAGACGCGACCGCCCGGTGCCGCGCCGCCGAACGGCAGCCCGGACTCGGCCAGATACAGGCGTCCCGCGTCGTCGAAGGCCAGGCTGGTGGGGAAGTCGAAACCCGTCCCGTACGGCTCGAGGGCCGGCGAAGTGGTGGACATGACGCCTCCGGTGAGGAGAGGAGGGGGCAGGGTGCCCGCCGCCGACGGGCACCCCGGAGCGGGTGGTCAGTACAGGCCGAGCGAGCGCAGACCCCCGGGTGCGGTGGCGCCCCAGGTCCAGCCGTAGCCCACGTACACGCGGGCGTCGGCCACCGTCACCCCGCCCGCGGCACCCTTCTCGATCACGGTCGCCCCGTCGGGGTCGCCGATGTAGCGGGTCATCAGAGTGCGTCCCGTCGCCGCACTGTGGGCACGCAGCGTGCCGTCCCACGTGGTGAAATACAGCACCCCATGGGCCACGGTGACGCCGCCGAAACCGCCCTCGGGCAGGCTGGTGCGCCACTTGATCCGCCCGTCCGCCGCGTTCAGCGCGAACAGGGTCGCGGCGGTGGGCCGGGCGTCCGCGCGGCTGGTCGCCGTCAACTCCGTATTGCCGACGGCGTAGACGGTGCCGTCGGCGTAGGCGGTGGTGTGCTCGATGCCGCCGAGCGTCGTGCCCTTCACGAGTTCCCTGGACCAGACCGGCGCACCCGTCCTCGCATCGAAGACCCGGTAGCTGCCGCCCTTGTCCCCGCACCCGACCACCCGCCTGCCGTCGACGGTGAACAGGTTGGGGGAGGCGCCGAGATCGGCGTCCTTCCCGTTCGGGTGGGTGTCGTTGAAGACGTCGCCCGCGGTGTACTGCTGGTGCCAGGCGATCTTCCCGGTCCTGTAGTCGAGCGCGACCAGCGTGTCCGACATCGGTCCGGCGGGCTCCGAGTACGACTGGCCGGTGCCGATGTACGCCAGGCCCAGGTCGGTGTCGACCGCCGCCGTGGACCACACCGACACTCCGGTGCAGTCTCCGGTGCACACGGGCGTGCGCCACTTCGTCTTCCCCGTGGCGGCGTCGAGTCCGACGACGCTGCCCTGGAACGGCGGTGAGGCCGGGGTGAACACCTGGAAGGAGCCGCTGCCGACGATCAGGGTGTCGCCTGCCACGACGGGCGAGGACCAGATCAGGTCGTTGGCCGTGGGCTCGATGTCGGTGCCCCACTTCTTCGCGCCCGTGGCGCGGTCGACGGCGAAGACATTGCCGCCGTAGCCCGCGGTGTAGACGGTGTCCCCCGCCACGGTCGGGGAGCCCGGCAGCTGCGCGGGCAGCAGCTTCGTCTGCCATGCCCGGGCGCCGCTCCTGGCGTTGCGGGCGGTCAGGTTCCCGGCGAAGTCCGAGGCGTAGACGACGCCGTCGACCACGGCCGGGGTGGAGGTGACGGCCGCGCCCCGCGCGTTCCACTGCTCCCGGATGCCGCCCACGTTGGCCGGCCCCAGGACGGACTCCGAGGCGTGCCGGGTGTTGGCCAGGTCGTGCCCGAACGACGCCCAGTCAGTGGCTGCGCGGGCGGCGCCTGCGTGTGCGGCTTGGGCATCGTGGCGCGTGGCGGCATCGGAGCTCCCCAGCATCGCCGAGACGAGCGCAAGTCCGCCGACGACGGCCGGCAGAGCTCCTCTTCGGTTCCGCCGGCTCTTCCTGTGGCCTTTCCTCTTGCCTTCTCTCATGCGCAGGCCCATGGGATCTTCCCTGCCTTCCTTGGGAGGGGACGGCTCAGGCCGTGCAAGTTCCCGCACTTGGAGTGCAGATAGGTCAAGTGGAGGAGAAGCTTGCTCTTATCGCACTCAAGATGCAATATCTTGGAACGGATCCGAGCCGACGGAACCAAGACAGCGGCAACCGGCTGCAACTCGCCCTGGCCTCACGCAACTTGACGACGTGACAGGTGAGCGAGCCCCTCCCCTCGTATCGCCCAGCTCACCGGCCTGGACCCCCAAGAGGTCGCCCGCATCTCCGGCACCTGACGGCGCAGCCCCTTCTGGCACCATGCAGCCGTGACAGCCATACACGATCAACGTCCGACCGAGGCCACCCTCGACTTCAGCCGCTCGGCTGGCTGCCCGACGCCTGGCCCGAGCTGGGCCGACGGCAGCCGGCGCCCGGTGACCAGGCTTGGGGCTTCGAGGAATGGGTGCGGCACTGGCACGCGGGCAACGGCTGGTGGGAGTGAATCCTCAGCACTCCACCCGGTGCGGGTGGGCTCCGGACGCGAAGGCGAGAGCCGGGCGGGGTGCACCTCTCAGCCCCGCCCGGCTCATCGTTTCATCCAGGCCACTCAGTCCACGTGCAGCTTGTCAGTCCACGTACAGCTTGCCCGGGTGCGGGTAGTTGGAGCGGTAGCCCGCCAACTCCCGGATGTCGTGCGGGCTCAGCTTGATGCAGCCGTTGGAGGCGTAGCTGCCGGTCCAGCGGTACGGGCCGCTGCCCTGCCGGCCGTTGGGCTTCATCTTGCTGTGGATGAACAGCTCGGTACGCCACTTGCCGCTGTGGCACTTGTGGTTGCCGATGTCCCACGCGATGCCGTTCACGCCGCGGGCACCGCCGTTGTGGTGCCAGTAGAACTTCTTGATCTTGTACGTGCCGTTGGGCAGCCAGCCGCGATTCGTCGCGCACGAGTCCTTGCTGCCGTTGCCGGAACCGGCCCGCCAGCTGTCGATCGTCCAGGCGCGCACATGGTCGGGGTTGGTCGCCTGTACGTAGATGAACTTCAGCCGCGAGTTGAGGGCGCTGGAGCCCTTCTTGAACTCGACGTACGTGTAGTTGCCCCCGCTGGCCACGGCGGCGGACTTCACGGCCGCCGGGACCTGCACCTCGGGCGCGTTCGCCGGAACGACGGCCGGACGCGCCTGAGACGTGGACGGCGCCGGCGCCGCGTTCGCCGTCAGCGGTGTGAACGCCGCGGCCGCCGCGGCGATGGCCGCGACCGCGCCCACGGCGGCCGTTCGCTTGCGCTTGGCTTGGGTGTGCATCGTCTTGTCCCCCGATTCTCCGTCCGCCACTTCGTGCGGTGCAGTGGCGCTGTGAGGAGGAACGTACGAGGTCAGGGGCGGGGGTGGCGTCCAGCGCTGGGTTGAGGCTCTGCTCAACCTGTGAGGTAGCTGAGCGGTTCCTACAACTTTCGTGGTACGGCGCCCCCGGCCGCCCCCTGTGCTCGCAGGCGTACGAGTCCCGGGTGGTGCTGCAGATCAGCAGGTTCATCGGACCGGTCATCAACCCGATCGACCGCTTCAAGGCGGACTGGCGTGGCGAGTGCGAGTCCTCATTTCACGCCGCCCCTGCGGAGACAGGAGCGCCGGAGACGCGGGCGCAGACGCGGGGCGCGCGGCCCGCTCGCCCGCTCCGGGTTCCCGGCCGCCTGGGAGCCTGCACCCTGGGTGCCGCGACTCCTCGTGCGGCACCGTGGCCGGCATGACCGACACACACATTGCGCCGGCCCGTCTCGGCCGCGCCGCGCTCGCGGCGGCTGCCGCCCTCGCCGCCTTCATCGCCCTGCCCGCCGGTACCGCCCATGCCGCCACCGGCACGCTCTTCTACCACTCGAGCCAGTCGGGAGACCTGGAGCTCAACGACCCGGACAACGGGGAGTGCTACCTCCTCCTCCAAGGCGCGACATCCGCCCACAACGACACGGACACCGTCGCCACGGTCTACTCCGACCAGGGCTGCGAACAGATCCTGGACACCCTCGTCCCCGGCAACGGCCGTGACTTCACCGACCCCCTCGCCCACAGCGTGAAGTTCGGCTGAGCCCTTCCTGTGACGGCGGGGGGAGCGGTCAGGGACCGCTCCCCCCCGTCAATTGTCCGAGATGAACAATTCCGCGCCTTCGAATCAGTACCCCTCGTCCCTGAGTTCACCGCCGCACGCTGGCATGATCCTCGTGAGGATGCGTCAGACGCTGTGTAGTAACTCAACAAATCAGGGAGGCTCGTGTGACCCGTAACGGGCGAGTGCTGGTGACGGGCGTCGGTGCGATGACGCCGCTGGGGGCCGATGCGCCGTCGACGTGGTCGGGGATGCTGGGCGGGAAGTCTGGGGTGCGTTTTCTGGAGGAGGAGTGGGCCGTGGATCTGCCCGTGCACGTCGCGGCCGGGCTCACGGTGGATCCCGCCTCCCTGCTGCCGAGAGCCGAGGCCAGGAAGCTGGATCGCGGTGAGCAGGTCGCCCTTCTCAGTGCGCGTGAGGCGTGGCGGGATGCCGGTGCCCCACAGGTCGAGCCGGAGCGATTCGCCGTCGTCATCGGTACGGGGACCGGTGGTGTCCTCGCCACGCTGGGGCAGGACGACGTGTTCGAACGTGCCGGGATGCGCAAGGTGTCCCCGTACGCGGTCCCCATGCTGATGCCGAACGGCCCGGCTGCCTGGGTGAGCATGGACCTGGGCGCGAAGGGAGGCGCCAGGACTCCGGTGAGCGCCTGTGCGTCCGGGGCGGAGGCCCTTGCCCTGGGGCAGGATCTGATCCGCAGCGGGCGGGCGGACGTGGTCGTCGCAGGTGGGGTGGAGGCGTGTCTGCACCC
The DNA here is from genome assembly GCF_042740175.1 of Streptomyces sp. NPDC059009. Lineage (NCBI taxonomy): Bacteria > Bacillati > Actinomycetota > Actinomycetes > Kitasatosporales > Streptomycetaceae > Streptomyces > Streptomyces sp. NPDC059009. The sequence goes on from NZ_JBHYJB010000008.1 coordinate 109,387, forward strand.
CTTCACCATCGCGGCGTTCGCCCAGATGAAGGCCCTGTCGACGCGGTCCGCGGACCCGGAGGCGGTGTCCCGTCCGTTCGACGTCGAGCGGTCCGGGTTCGTGATGGGTGAGGGCGCGGGGATGATGGTGCTGGAGCGCACCGAGTTCGCCCGGGCCCGTGGGGCGCGCGCCTACGGCACGCTGGCCGGCAGCGCCGTGAGTTCCAGCGCGAACCACATCACGGCCTCCGACGCGGAAGGCCAGGTGTTCGCCATGGAGCTGGCGCTGCGGGACGCCGGTCTGGCCCCGGCGGACATCGGGGTCGTGCACGCCCACGCCACCTCGACCGACTCCGGTGACCTGGCGGAGGCGGAGGCGATCAGCCGGGTGATCGGCGGCCGCACCGCGGTGACGGCGACGAAGTCGATGACAGGTCACATGATGGGTGCGTCCGGAACGGTCGGCGCGATGGCCGCTCTCTTCGCGCTCAGCGACGGCATGGTGCCCGCCACGCGCAATCTCGACGAACTCGATCCGCGGGTGGAGCTGGACGTGGTCCGCGGTGAGCGGCGTACCGGTGAATGGTCTGCCGCGCTGGCCAACTCGTTCGGGTTCGGCGGGCACAACGTCAGTCTCGTCTTCACCGCATGACGACGAGATCTTGACCGTGGCGCTGGGCGGCAGGGTCCCTCAGGGCCGGTTGCCGCCCCCGCATGGTGTCGCGTCGTCGTTCAGCCCGGCCTGACCGGCAGGCCGGTCGCTGTCACTTGTGGCACCAGTAGATCGTGTGCTTGTACTTGGGGTTCGCGAAGACCTTGAAACCGGGCTTCACCCGCAGCTTGACGCCCCACTTCTTGCTGTGGCCGTACCAGGTCTTGCCGGTCCTGTTCCAGATGGAGTGCGTGGGCTTCCATATCCACGGCCGTACGCTCGGGCGCCCCGACCTGCACTTGGTCTTGCTGTGCGACCAATCGCTGATGTGCCTCTCGGACGACCCTTCTGAGCGGTCACCGCCCTTCTTCGAGTACAGGCACATGTAGTTCTTGTCGCACGCGAACCGGCCCGCGGCGGCTTTCGACTCGGCCGCGCTCGCCCCGCCCGCTCCCCCGCCCGCGAACAGCATCGCTCCGGCGAGCAGGGTGACCGCGAGGGCCCTGCTCCCTTTCCCACCCATGGTCATATGCGTGTCCCCGTTCCAACTCTGCCCGGACCGGCGCCGGTTGAGGCAGACCGATCCACAGGCTCCGATATGACCGGTGAACGATAGCCCACGATCACCAGCCTCCGGCCGATCACGTCACACCCCGACAGACCGTGCCCCGTCCGTCGGCGCCGGAGCCATGATGTGGCCATGGCGTTGTCGACGGAACTGACGGAATTACTGGGTGTGCGGCACCCGATCGTACAGGCGCCGATGGGCGGGTCGGCCGGGGGTGCGCTGGCCGCGGCCGTCTCCCGGGCGGGCGGTCTGGGGCTGCTGGGCGGTGGGTACGGGGATCGGGCCTGGCTGGAGCGCGAGCTGCCGATCGTCGCGGCGGGCACCGGCCAGCCGTGGGGTGTCGGCTTTCTGACCTGGGCGATCGATGCCGGTGCGGTGGAACGGGCGCTGGCGTTCGGGCCCGCGGCGGTGATGTTGTCCTTCGGCGACCCGGGCCCGTTCGCCGACCGGATCCGCCGGTCGGGCGCGGTTCTGATGGTCCAGGTCACCGATGCGGACGAGGCCGGGCGAGCCGTGGAGGTGGGCGCCGACGTCATCGTGGCGCAGGGAACCGAGAGCGGTGGCCACGGTGCGCGGCACGGTCGGTCCACCCTGCCGTTCGTGCCGCTCGTGGTGGACCTCGTGGCACCGGTACCGGTACTGGCGGCCGGCGGGATCGCCGACGGGCGCGGGGTGGCCGCGGCCCTGGCGCTGGGCGCGGCCGGAGCGCTGATCGGCACCCGCTTCCAGGCCACGGCCGAAGCCCTGGTCGACCCTTCCGTCAGCAAGGCCATCGTCGAGGGACGCGGTCAGGACACCGAACGCAGCGGCGTGCTGGACATCGTCCGCGGCTCGGGCTGGCCGACGGAGAAGTACACCGCCCGCGCCCTCGGCCACCCGAGTCTCGACCGGTGGCGCGGGCGGGAGGCCGAACTGGCCGACGACGACCGGGCCCGTCAGGACTACCGGGAGGACGTGGCCCGAGGGGCGATTCCGTCCCTGCCGGTCTGGGCGGGCGAGGCCGTCGACCTCATCACCGACCTGCCCTCCGCCGCCGACCTCGTCACGGCCCTGGCCGCGCAGGCCGAGGATGCGCTGGACCGGGCCGGACGGCGGCAGCGGCCGGACAGCCGCCCACCGGCTCACGGCTGACGCCCTCGGGTCCCTGTCGATGCCCTGGGTCACCGCTCGGCGGTGGCGTCCGCGTCCGGCTCGGTGGCGGGGCCGGGCGGGGTGTTCTGCCATCTGCGGGCGACCTGCTTCATGAGCTGCGGATAGACGATCAGATAGCGGAGTGGCCGGACCCCGGCCAGGTAGACCCGCCCCAGCGGGCCGTTGGGTTTGACCAGTGCGGCCATCTGGGCGTGGTGGCCGCCCGCGCCGTCGGGGACCCAGCCGTAGTGGGACAGGCAGTGCACGGTCTTGTTGGACAGCTCCCAGCACATCTCGTTGTCGGTGAGGTAGACCGGGCGGAACGGCGTCCCGTGGGGCACCGGCGGGAGCGGGCCGTCGCGCAGGTCGGCCGGCAGCCGGTCGCGCAGGGACGGCACCCGGGCGCCGAGGTCGTGCTGGGGTGTGTCCCAGCCCAGCAGTCGCCCGAGCCGCCAGCGCAGGTGCCACAGAGCGCGCGCCGGCCAGGCCCAGCCGTCCGTCGGGTCGTGGTCGTCGCCGGCGATCCGGTCGCCCATCCGCACGAAGCGCTCGAAGTCGTCCGGGCCACCGGGGGTCGGCAGGGCCCACACGTCCTCGAGGCGGAAGTCGGCAGCGATCTCGTGGATGCGCCACGGCTGGCCGGTGTGGGCGCTGCTGGGGATTCTCATGGCTCCGTACCGCCTGTCACGGGGAGGTATAGGGGTCGCTCCGGCGTGGCCGGGGATCATCGCGGCAGTCCGTCGTGCGGCGCGGGGGCGGTACGACGGGGGGCGCGGCGGGATCCGAGCAGCAGCAGGACGACCGCGAGCACGCCGAGCGGCCAGGGCTGGAAGGGCTGGACCACGGCGTCGACCACGGTCCAGATCCCCAGGGTCCAGGCGATGAACGCCGGGGGCGTGATGCCGCGGCGGTCCAGCCACAGCACGATCAGGCCGACCACGATCAGCGGCGGGCCGAAGCTCTCCACACTGAGCCAGTACGCGCTGCCCGCCGGGCTCATCTCCGCCAGGTCCTCGTGCCACAGTCCCCCGCTGAACCACGTCCCGGCATGGCGCGCGGCCCGCTCCGCCGTGAGGGCGCCGATCGTGTGCGCGGCTCCGCAGAGCGTAATGATCCAACCAGCCCACTTGACCATCTGAGTTCTCCGTTCGTGTGCCGAAGCCACTCGATTACGGAACTACCGTTTCGATACTGGTGTTCCGTATCATGCGGGCATGACAGCGGGAAAGCAACGGGGTGGACGCCCTCGGGACAGTCGCGTGGACCACAAAATCCTGGCAACCACACGGGAGTTGATCGACGAGGTGGGCTACCCGGCCCTCACCGTCGACCAGGTCGCGGTCCGCGCCGGGGTGGGCAAGGCGGCGATCTACCGCCGCTACGCCTCCAAGGCCGAGATGGCGTTCGCCGCCACCGCGCACGGGCAGTGGCCGCCCGCGCTCGCCGACACCGGCTCCCTGCACGGGGACCTGCTGGCCCTGGTCCGCACGTTCCACGCGCCCATGGCCGCCCCGGCCGCCAGGCATCTGATACCGGCCCTCATCAGCGAGATCGCCGTCAATCCCGAGCTGGACGCCCGGTTCAAGGACACCTTCCTGGCCGCCGAACGGGCCGAGTTCGCGGACATCGTCGAACGGGCCGTGGCTCGTGGCGAGTTGACCGGGCCGGTCGACCCCGAGACCGCCCACCTGCTGCTGCTCGGCCCCCTCACGGCCGCCCTGTACATCATCAACGTGCCCGTCGACGACGCGATGATCGCCGACCTCGCCGCCGCCGCCACGGCAGGCATCACCGCCCTCGCCGACCAGCGCCACCGAGGACAAGACCATTTGTAGTTAGCTTAGGCTAACCTAAGTTCATACGTTCGCCACGCTCTCGACGGACGGCCTGTCCAGAAATCACTGCTCCTCAACTCGGCAGTGAGAAAGAGGAGTTATGCGCGCCCCCTACGCGGAACCCGCCACCGCCCTGCCGGACCACCGGCCCGCCCGGGTCACCGGGCCGCGCGTCGCCCGGCTCGCGGAGCAGCTGGACGGCGCCGCAGCGGCCGAACGCGGCCTGCTGGTCGACGCGTTCTGGCGGGAGGTGGCGGCGCGGGACACCCCGCTCGTCGAGGAGATACCCGGCGCACCCGGGCACCGGGTTGTGACCTTCCTGCGACGCGGGCACCGCGCCATGCGGCAGGTGCTGTTCATGTCCAACGGGCTCGTCGACCGGGACCGCCTGGCCGACTCCCGCCTGGAACACCTCCCCGGCACCGACATCTGGCACCTGAGCCTGCGGCTGCGCGCCGACCATCGCGGCTCCTACCGCCTGGCGGCCGACGTCTCCCCCGGCGAGCCGCCCACCGACCCCGACGCCCTCCAGGCTCGGCTGCGTGCGCTGCTCGCGCACGCCGGGCCGGATCCGCTCAACTCCCGCTCCCTGCCCGTGCGGTGGAGCACCGCGGACGCGTCCTTGTTCGCCCTGCCGCAGGCGCCCGCCGAGGCGTGGCGAGGGCGACGGACCCCCACGCGGGCGGGTCGCGTCGAGCGCCATCGCATCCCCACCGTGGCGCTCGGCGGTGAGCGCGACGTCTGGGTCTACCTGCCGCCGGAGAAGTCGCGGGAGAAGGGGCAGGAGGAGTCGCCGGGGCGCGGCGGCGACGGTCCGCTGCCGGTCCTCGTGCTGTGCGACGGCGACATGTGGTTCGGCCGGATCGGGCTGCAGCACTCCCTCGACACGCTGATCGCCGCCGGGACGCTGCCGCCGCTCGCCGTGCTCGCGCCCGACGCCGTGGACCGCCGCACCCGCGGGCGCGAACTCGGCGCGCGGGACCCCTTCGTCCAGTTCCTCGCCGACGAACTGCTGCCGTGGGCGGGGCGGCACGGGCCGCTCACCGGAGACCCGGCGCGCACCGTCGTCGCCGGACAGAGCCTCGGCGGCATGGCCGCGCTGTACGCGGGCCTCCAGCGGCCCGACCGGTTCGGCCACGTGGTCGCCCAGTCACCGTCGTTGTGGTGGTCGCCGGAGCTGGCGCCGGGTGTCGTGCAGAAGCAGATCGACGGCGTGCCCTGGCTGGTGCGCCGGTTCGCCGACACCGGCCCGCGCCCGGTCACCGTCCATCTCGACGTCGGGCTGCACGAGGGGCCGATGGCCGAGTACAGCCGCGCCCTGCACAAGACCCTGCGCTCCGCCCACTACCGGGTCACCCGCAACGAGTTCAACGGCGGCCACGACTACGCCTGTTGGCACCCGGCCCTGCTGGACGCCGTCGCCCGCCTGCTGGGACCCGCGGCACCCGCCGGGCCCGCCCAGAAACCCGTACAAAAGAAGGAGTGACCATGGGAAAACTCAGCGGAAAGGTCGCGCTGGTGACCGGCGGCAGCCGGGGCATCGGGCGCGGCATCGCCGAACGCCTCGGCCGGGACGGCGCCTTGGTGGCCGTGCACTACGGCCGCAACGAGGCGGCCGCCACGGAGACCGCCGCGGCCATCGGCGAGGCCGGTGGCCGGGCGTTCGTCGTGGGCGCCGAACTGGGTGTTCCCGGAGATGTGGACACGCTCATGGCCGGGCTGGAGGCCGGGTTACGCACACACGGGGAATCGATGATCGACATTCTCGTGCACAACGCGGGGCTGAACCTCATGGGGCGGCCGATCGAGGTGCTCACCCCGGAGGAGTTCGACCAGATGGTCGCGGTCAACGTCAAAGCGCCGTTCTTCCTCACCCAGCGGCTGCTGCCCCAACTGCGGGACGGCGGGCGGATCATCAGCATCTCGTCCGTCTCCACCCGCATCGCTTCCGCTCACGGCATCGCCTATCCGCTCACCAAAGGCGCACTCGAAGTGTTCAGCCAGACCCTGGCCAAGCACCTCGGCCCCCGCGGCATCACCGTGAATTCCGTGGCCGTCGGATTCACGAGCACCGACATGACCGCCGAGGTGCTGGCCGACCCGGCGAACCGGGAGCGCAACATCAGCCTGACCGCGCTCGGCCGGATCGGCCGGGTCCCGGACATCGCCGACGCGGTCGCGTTCCTGGCCTCCGACGACGCCCGCTGGATCACCGGCACCAAGGTCGACGTCACCGGCGGCGTCAGCCTGTAGCGGCTCAGCGCGAGGCGCGCCGACGGGCCACGTACGCCAGGGCGAATCCGCCCACCAGGACGGCGCCGCCGATCGCGGCGAGCGGGACGACGGTGGCGCCGGTCAGCGCGAGCGCGCCCGACGGCTCCTCCGCGCCCGGCTTGTGGTCGCCCGAGCCGCCCGAGCCCCCGGCCGGTGCCGGTGCGCTCGGCGTCGAGGTGCCGTCGCCGCCCGCCGGGGGCTTCGCGCCGCCCGCCGGGGTGGCGGAGTCGGTGGCGGGAGCCGAGGGCGACGAGGTCGACTCGGGCTTGTCGTCGGCCGGTTCGGACGGCTTGGCCGACCCGGGGCCCGACGGCTCGGCCGGGCAGCCGGTGAACGGGTGGTGGTGGGTCTCGGCGCTGCCGGTGCCGCGCAGGGACTTGGCGATGACGGAGCCGTTGACGGGGCCGCCGTCGCCGAGGTCCACGGCGGCGTCGGGGGCGAGCACCGTGCCGGGCCAGGCGTTGTGGCTGTGCTTGGTGACCTTGGTGGCGGTGGGGAAGTTCCACAGGAGCTTGGCGGCCGGGCCGTCGACGCGGTACGTGGCCGCGGCGGCCTGGTCGTACGTGGAACCGGTGACGTTGACCACGACGGTGGAGCCGGCCGGGGCGTCGATCACGATGTGCTTGGCCTGTTGGAGCTCGGCGGCCTCGACGGTGAAGACGTTGTTCTTGTCGTCCGTGCCGGAGAGGGTCAGTCGGGCGGCCGCGCCCTCGCCGGTCAGGCGGGCGGTGCCGTTGGCGTTCAGGCGCGCGTAGTCGGCGGAGTCGGCGCGCAGCTGCCGGAACTCCTTGGCGAAGTCGATGGGGCTCTTGCCCTGGCCGGCCTTGGCGCCCTTGTCCTTGACCTCGACGGGCTTGCCGTCGAGCGACCCGTACACACCGCCGCCGTGTTCGAGCACGGTGTGCGCCGTGTCGCCGGTCCTGAGGGTGCCGCCGACCACCAGGGACGCGCCGCCGCGCAGCGAGGACGTGGAGCCCAGGTGGCTGCCCACGCTGAAGCCGCCGGTGAAGTCGGCGTCACCGCCGACCGCTACGGCGCCCTCGCTGTCCGGGCTGCGGACCGCGTCGCCCTCGACGAACTCGTTGTAGCTCGTCGCCAGGCCGAGTGCGCTGTCCGGTGCGGGGCAGCCCTGGGCCGACGCACCGGGTGCGGCCACGGCGCTCGTGGCACCGCCGAGGACGAGGGAAGCGGGCAGGACGAGCGTGCCGGACAGGGCGAGGGTGGCCGCGGAGGCGGATATGCGCATGGAGGGTCGGTCTTTCCTCGGGGTGGTGAATGGGGTTCATCACACAGCACGTTGGATGTGCGATCGCGAACGAACAGCTACATGATCACGATCTTCCGCGATGTCCGTCAAGGCGCTTAAGGGTCACTTAAGCCCCATGAGTCCGTCTTTATCGAATAGTGATCTCACGCCCTCGAAGTGGGACTCTTCACGCACCCTGGCCGCCCGAACTGGGCGGGCATACCTGCATAATCGGGCCAGTCATGTAGGAACTGCAGGAGGCCCGAGCCGATATGGCCATCACGTCCCACCGCTGCTGCCCCGGGTGCGGGTCCGACCTGAGCGCCGTGCCACACGGTGTTTGCGGTTGCTCCGGGCCATTTACTGCCGAGCACACCGACCCGATGCACATACGTCCGTACGCTCCGCTGGAGCGGACCGACGCGACGGCGCCCTTGCCGCGGATCCCGCACCAGGGACTCCCGTTGGGGCCGGGCTTGGGGCCGGACCTGGAGCAGGAGGTCCCGCGGCGACTCCCCCGGCACGGATCCGAGCGCGACGGGACGGCGAGCGACGGGAAGGACGGCGACGTCCCACCCCGCCCGGGCCCCGGGCATCGCCGTCCCGACAGGCGGCGCAAGGCGTCGCGGCGCGTCGGCACTTGGCCGCTGGTGGCGGGTGGTGCCGCCGCTCTGGCCGCTGCCGTGTTCCTCGTGACGCAGTTCGCCACCGACGGCGACGGCGGGGCCCGGGCCGGTGGCCCGGCCGAGAAGGTGCGCTCGGACGACCTCACGCCCTCTGACGAGGCGAACGACACACCATCTGGAGGCGCAACCAACTCGGGGGCGGCGCGCGACAGTTCGCACGAGGCATCGGCCGAGCCCTCCACCGCCCCCGCACAGACGCCCGGCGGCGGCTCGTCCGCGCGCGGCCCGGCGCAGGAAAGCCCGCAGCGGCAACCCTCTACCGGGGCCACGGGCGCTACGCCTGGTGGCGAGCGTCTGAGTGCCATGTCGACGCCGGGCAAGGCGCACGACGATCCCGGCGGCCGCTCGACCGGTCCGACGAGCGGCACGGCCGGTGCCTCGGGACCCGTCCTGCGCCCCGGCGACTCCGGGCCCGAGGTGGCGGAGCTCCAGCGCCGTCTCAAGCAGACCGGAATCCTGGCCCGGAGCTCCCCCACCGACGGCCACTTCACGCCGGCCGTCCACGAAGCGGTCTTCCGCTTCCAGGTCGCCGAGGGCGTGCGGGGAGACGTGGACGGCGAGTACGGCACGTACACCCGCCGGGCCCTGGAGTCCCGGACCCGGGGCTGAGCCGAGAGGATGAGCGGCGTGACCGAGGCGAGTGCAGCGGATCACTGCGCCCGCAGCGCCCCCTCGATCATCCGCAGCGTCGCCTTCGCCTGTGCCTCCTGGCCCGGGCCGTCCAGGCGGAGCGTGAACGTCGCGCTCGTCGCGGCCGTCGCGCCGTCCGGGGTCACTCCGCACTCGGAGACGCAGCCGAGGCTCGTACCGCCGTGGAACCAGATGCCCCCGTCGGTCCCGGGCACCGGACGCCAGGCGATGCCCAGGCCGTAGCGAACGCCGGGGGCCGGGATCCAGTCGTCCGCGGGGACCGTCCGCTGCATCGCGGCCAGCTCGGCCGGGCGCAGCAGACGGCCGCTCAACAGGGCGCGCAGGAAGACGCCGTGGTCATGGGGTGTGGTGATGACGCAGCCGTCGGCGCCGCCGCCGTAGCTGAGGGTGGTGTCGGTGGGCCGGGTGTGGCCGGGGAAGTACGTGTACGCCGTGGCGGTCGGCTCGGGGACGTACGGCGAGGTTCCCGGGGTGAGCGTGTGGCGCAGGCCCAGTGGTTCGATGATGCGCTCGTGGATCTCCTGCGCCCACGGGTGGCCCGTGACGCGCTCGATGAGCAGGCCCGCGACCACGTAGTTGGTGTTGGAGTAGGCCCAACGGCGTTCCTGGGAGGGGTTGTCGGCGTTCGGGAGCCAGAGCGGGGGCTTGCTCAGAGCCGCCTTCAGTTGCTCCTCGGGCGGCTGGGAGCGGAAGCGGTTGCGGCGGTAGCCCTCGGGCGTGAAGTCCCCTTCGTCCGCGCCTGCCGCCAGGTAGTCGTTGAGGCCGCTGGTCTGGCGCAGGAGGTTGGCGACGGTGATGCGGCGGCCGTCGTTGCCGTGTCCGCGGACGGCTCCGGGCAGCCAGCGGTCGACGGTGTCCGTGAGCGCCAGCCGTCCCTCGCCCACGAGTTGCAGGGCGACGGTGGCGGTGAAGGTCTTGGTGTCGCTGCCGATGCGGTAGTACGGGTTCCAGGGCACCGGGTCCTTGGTCGCGAGGTCGGCGGCTCCGGCCCGTGCCGTGGTGCGGCCGTGCGCGGTCTGGACCTCGGCGAGGACGCCGGTCGCGCCGGTGGCGAGGACGGCGTCCACGTCGCGTTGGAGGCGGCGGTCCGCGTCGCGCCCGAGGCGGTGGTGCGCAGCCCCGCCGCGAACGCGGTCGGCGGCTCTCGCGGTCGCCCCGGGGGCCGCGGCCCCGGTGAGGAGGGCCGCCGCCGTGGCCGCAAGTCCCGTACGCCTGCTGATGAGGGGGCCCTGGGTGCTCATCGCGTCGCCTCGTTCTTCTCGTCGGTCCTCGTGTCGTTCTTCTCGTTGCGGGGGCAGGTGAGATCGGCGGCGGGCAGCTTGCCGCCGCCCAGGTAGGAGTTGACGGCGCGGTCGGCGCAGGGCACGGGTGTGCGGCCCTCGACGCCCCGGCCGTACACGCCATGGGAGCGGATGTCCGCCGTCACCAGGCGAGAGCCGGTGAGCTTGCGGTGCAGGGCGAGCGCACCCTCGTAAGGGACGTTGTTGTCGCGCTCGGCCTGCAGCATCAGGACCGGGACGTCATTGGCTACCGGCGTGCCGCCCGGCTCGGCCGGCTCGGCTCCCCAGAAGGCGCACGGGGCGATCATTCCGTTCACGTAGGGGCCGAAGACGGGCTGGGTCGCCCGGCTGCGCACGCTGTTCTTCCAGTACGTCTCCGGGTTCTTCGGCCAGCCGCCCGCGGGCCAGCCGCCGTCGCCGCACATGAACAGGGCGCCACCGACCATGCTGCTCTCCAGCTCGGGCGACTCCAACAGCTGGAGCATGGAGGCGAGTTCGGGGCCGGGTGTGCCGAGCCTGCCCTCCGATGCGGCGACCAGGTCACGGACGAGAGCGGCCATCATCGGGTCGTTCTCCTCGTGCTGGACGGGCTGCTTGAGCAGCATCCGCAGGAGGGGGGCGCCGAGGCGGTATGTGCCGACGGCCACCGGGTGCTTCTCGGCTTTGGCCAGCATCTTCTGGACTGCGCCGCGGACTTGGGCGGCGCTGGTACCGAGGCCGTAGGTCGCGTCGCGGCGGGCGGTCCAGGCGGCCCACGCGTCGAGGGCCTGCTCCGCGGGAGCGCCCGAGCGCTGGAACAGCTCGTACTGCGTGGCCGACGGGTCGGTGCTGGAGTCGATCACGATGCGGTCGGCGCGGCGCGGGAACAGCTGGGTGTAGACGGCGCCCAGGTCGGCGCCGTAGGAAATGCCGTAGTAGGAGAGCTTGGGTGCGCCGAGGGCGGCGCGGACGGCGTCCATGTCGCGGGCGACGTTCCGCGAGGAGGCGTGCGGGAGCAAGTCGGCGTTGTCGCCGTGGTCCTTGCAGCGCCGTGCCGTGTCGCGGGCGCTGCGGACCGCGTCCTCGAAGTCGAGGCGGGGGCTGGTGGTCGTGCGCGGCACGGGCCGTTCGGGCGCCGGGCCGCAGCTGATCGGGGTGCTCTCGCCGAGGAAGCGTGGGTCGAAGCCGATCAGGTCGTAGCGGTCGGCGACGTCCTTCAAGGCGGGGCGCAGAGCGAGGGTGTTGGCGAGGCCCGTGCCGCCGGGGCCGCCGGGGTTGGAGAGCAGGATGCCGCGCCGCTCGGCGGGGTTCTTCGCCTTGATCCGGGAGACGGCGATCTGGATCGTGCGGCCGCCGGGATCCGCGTAGTCGAGCGGGACGGTCACCTTGGTGCAGAGCGCGCCCGCCGCGTTCAGCTCCTTCTGATCCGGGGCGCAGCGCCCCCATGTCAGGTGCTGTCGCGGGCTCTTGGCCGACGTCGGGCTCGCCGTGGCCATGGTGGTGACCGCGCCGCTCGCGAGCAGTGCGCTCAGGCTCAGGCAGGTGGTGACTCTTGACGTGACGCGCATCGCTCTCCTCGGCCGGGGCGGATCGGTCGGTCACGGTGGACCGGTTGATCACGACGCTAGAAGCGGCCGCGGCGCCGGGACATCCGGCTGCCCGGCCGAAGCGGCGTGGGGAAAACCCCCGCGTTCCCCGGAACTTCGAGGCGAGATCGCGCCAACTTTGGCTGTTCCGGCCACTGCTCGCGCGGAGTTGTCCGCGATCTCTCCCGGAATTGTCCTTGATCGGTAACAGAGGCATCCCTTTGCGCGCGCGCCTCGTCCTGCCAGGTGGTCGCACGGCGACCGGAGATCGTCGAGGGACTGCGCGAAAAGAGGCGGACATGGCACGGCACGGCGGCGGGCGGGGCTGGTACGGCAAGCTGGTCGGGGCGGCGCTCGGGGTGACGGTGCTGGCCACCGGTGCCTCGGTGTGGACCGCGCAGGCCGGTGACGCGAGCGAGGCGCCGCCCAAGGCGACCGCACCGGGCAGCGAGGCCAAGCCGGTCGACGCGACCATCGCGCACGCCTCGGAGAAGGGGAAGCGCGGCGTGAACATCACCATCGACGACGGCCCCGACCCCCGCTGGACCCCGGAAGTCCTCGCCGTGCTGCGGGAGTACGGAGTCAAGGCCACGTTCTGCATGGTGGGCACGCAGGCGCAGGCGCACCCGGACCTCGTGAAGGAGGTCGTCGCGGCCGGGCACCGGCTGTGCGACCACTCGGTGTCGCACAACACCGGCATGGACAAGCAGTCCCAGAGCTACCAGTCGCAGCAGATACTCGACGCCGAGCGCGCGATCACCAAGGCGTCCGGGGGTGTACGGCCGATGTACTACCGGGCGCCGGGCGGGGCCTTCACCCCGTACAGCCGCAAGCTCGCCGCGTCCCGGGGCATGCGCCCGCTGGGCTGGAACGTGGACAGCAAGGACTTCGAGCGGCCCGGTACGGACGCCATCGTCGCCACGGTCGAGCGGGAGCTGCCGAACGGGCCGACCCTGCTCTTCCACGACGCGGGCGGCGACCGCACCCAGACCGTCCAGGCCCTGCGCCGGCTCCTGCCCGAACTCAAGGAGAAGGGCTACTCCTTCGGCTTTCCGGTGCACTGAAAAACCGGCCCTGCGCGGAGCCGACCCCCTGCTAGGGTGCGCCGATGTCAACGATCAAGCAGGTCCAGGTCACCTTTGACTGTGCGGAGCCGGAGCGCGTCGCCCGCTTCTGGTGCGAGGTGCTGGGGTACGTCGTCCCGTCGCCGCCGGAAGGTTTCGCCTCGTGGGACGAGTTCAACCGCTCCCAGTCCCCTGAGGAGCGGGGCTCGTGGTTCGCCTGCAGTGACCCCTCAGGTGTGGGCCCGCGGCTGTTCTTCCAGCGCGTTCCCGAGGGCAAGGTCGTCAAGAACCGGGTGCATCTTGATGTGCGGGCCGGCACCGGGCTCGTGGGGGACGAGCGGCTCGCCACGCTGGAGGCGGAGAGCGCACGGCTGGTGGCGCTCGGCGCGGTCCAGGTGCGCGTGCTCCTGGCCGATGAGGAGAACGAGTCGTGCATCGTGATGCAGGACGTCGAGGGCAACGAGTTCTGCCTCGACTGAGCGTCCTCCCGGACGCGCCGGACGGGCACGTGCGCCGACGGCGGGCGTGCCGACGGCGGGCGTGCCCTCCCCTATGTCAGGGCGTGAACTCGTGCCCTCCCTCATGTCAGGGTGTGAACTCCGGCAGCGTCAGCGCCGAATGGGCCGGTCGCCCCTCCGCGGAGGGCAAGGTGCTGAGACGGCGCAGCATGTCGTTGCGCTCTGCCAGCGCCCGGGCGGTGGTCGGGAAGAGTGCCGCATCGCCCGCGCCGACCTGGTCCTGGTTCATGGTCACGAACTCGCGGGTGCCCTGCTCGTAGGCGGCGAAGCCCACGGCGTGGTCTCCTGCCCGCTCGGCCAGGGAACCGGCCAGCATGTACGCGCCGACGAGGGCGAGGCTGGAGCCCTGTCCGGTCAGGAACGAGGGGGCGTACGCGGCGTCGCCCACCAGCGCGACCCTGCCACCGGACCAGCGGGGCATGCGGATCTGGCTGACCGCGTCGAAGAACAGGTCGTCCGCGGTGCGCAGTGCGGCGAGCATGCCGGGTACTTCCCAGCCCGCGTCGGCGAAGACCTCGGCCACCAGATCCTGTTGGGCCTCGGGGTCGCGGAACGCGTCGAACGGCGGTTCCGGGCGGGCGAAGTTGAGGAAGGCATGCACCTCGTCCCTGTCCCCCACGGCGTCCCCCACCGCGTAGAGCGCCGCGGCCCTGCCGGGGCTGTTCCACATCATGAGTTCGTGGGAGAGACCGAAGGTGTTGCGCATGGTGAACCCGGCGAAGCAGTAGCCGAGGTAGCGGTGGAACTGTGCTTCGGGGCCGAAGAGCAACTCGCGGGTGTGCGAGTGCAGGCCGTCCGCGCCGACCACCATGTCGAACGTACGCCTGCCGCCCCCGCGGAAGGTGACGTCGACCCCGTGGCCGGACTGGTCGAGGGTGTCGATGGAGTCGCCGAAGAGGAACTCCACGTCGTCACGGACCGCCGCGTACAGGGCGTCGGCCAGGTCCCCGCGCCGCACCTCCAGGTCCTGCCCGGCGACACCGCCGGTGACGCTGTGGGGGCCCAGCGAGGCCACCATGCCGCCGTCCCCTTCGAGAAAGGTCAGCCGACGCACCTCGATGTGCGCGTCCCGCAGCCGCGGCAGGATGCCCATTTTTCGGACGACCTCGAGTGCGGTGCCGCGCACGTCGATGGGATAGCCGCCGGCACGCAGTGCGCCTGCCCTCTCGACCACCGTGACCGCGTACCCGTAACGGTTGAGCCAGTACGCGAGGGCGGGCCCCGCGATGCTCGCCCCGGATATCAGCACCGTCCGCCTCGGCGTGGTGCGGACGGCCCTCAACTGATCAGTGCGGCTCATTGCTTGACTCCTTTGCTCAGGGTGCGGGTGACGAGCAGGGACAGCGCCGTGACGGCGCCGGCTATGAGGAAGCCGGTGACGAAGGCCGATTCGGCCGGGACCTTCGAGCCGGCCGGGGTCCCGGCGGTGAGGATCGCGGCACTGATCTGCGCGCCCACGGCGTAGCCGAGCACGCGGGTCACCAGGACCAGGCTGGTGGCGATGCCGGTGTCGCCCTGGTCGACGGAGGTGGCGGTGCCGGTCACCATCGCCGTGACGCACAGGCCGTTGGCGAGCGCGACCATCGCCTTGCCGACGACGAGGTGCCAGATCTCGCTGTGCACACCGGCCAGGGCGATCAGGGAGACGACCATGAGGACGATCCCGGCGGTCACCACGGCACGCGAACCGAGACGCCGCACCCCGATCCCGCTGATCGGCCCGGCCAGCGACGCGGCCACGGCGCCGGGCAGCAGGAAGAAGCCGATCGCGGTGGCGCCGGCCCCGAATCCGTACGCCTCGGTGGGCACCGCGAACAGCTGCGGCACGAGATAGAGCGGCACCGAGGTGCCAAGGCAGATCACGAAGGTCAGCACGCACGCCTTCCACATCACCGGCCGGGCCAGCAGGCGCAGATCGATCATCGGTGAGGCCGCACGCCGCTCGACGACCGCCCACCCGGTCGCGCAGGCGACCAGGGCCACGAGGAGGGCGCCGAGCACGACCGGCCGCCTGCCGATCTCGGGCGCCCGCGCGAGCAGGACCATGAGCGTGATCAGCGTCCCGCTCAGGAGCACCAGGCCGGGCCAGTCGATCCCGGCGTCGTCCGACCGGCCCGGCGGGTCGTGCGGCATCAGCCGGTGCACCAGCACGGTGGACCCGAGGACCGCGATCGTCGGCAGCGCGAACATCCAGTGCCGGGACAGCCCTTCGGCCACGGGACCGGCCGACAGCGTCCCCGCCATCCCGCCGCCCACGAACAGCCCGCTGACCACCCCGATGGCCACCTTCGACTCCCCCTCGGGGAGGTGTTTGCGCACCACGATGAACGACAGGGGCAGCGCGCCCACCATCGCGCCCTGCAGCACCTGGCCGAGCAGCAGCACCGGCAGGTTCGGTGCCACGGCGGACACCAGGCCACCGACCGAGACCACCGCCATCAGCCGGACCAGGACCCGCTTGCCGCCATAGCGGTCGCCTAACTTGCCCGCCACCGGCGTGACGAGCGCGCCGGTGATGAGGAGCACGATGCTGAGCAACGCCCCCTCGGACGGACTCATGTCCAGCTCGCTCTGCAGGAGCGGGAGGGTCGGCACCACCACCGACTCCAAGGCGCCGGTGGCGACCGCCAGCATGCCGAGGGCCCCGACGGCGGCTCTTTTGATGCGGACCGTGGGGGCCAGAGTTGCGGCCATGGACGTCCCTTCCTTCCGTCAATGCCGGGTGCGGCATTCCGTAACTGCCGTTCGAGCAGGGTGGGTTGGGGAAGCGGCGCGCTGGAGCAAGTATTACACTACACCGTGCAGTGTAGGAGAGTCCGAGCGTTAGGATGTGGCCATGCCGACCACGAAGACACTGCGCGAGGGGTCCACGCTGAAGCGGGCCGCCATCCTCGCGGCGGCCCGCGAACTGTTCCTCGCCGACGGCTTCGACCGGACCAGCGTCGACGCGGTCGCCGCCCGGGCCGAGGTGTCCAAGCGGACGGTCTACGACTACTTCGGCGACAAGCGGACGCTGCTGCAGGCCGTCGTCGACACCATCGGCCAGTCACTGATCACCACGATCCGGCGCACCCTCGACGAGACCCTCACCGACCGCACCGACACCGACGGCCTGGAGGACGCCCTCGTCGCGTTCTCGATGCGCATCGCGACCGACATGCTCGGCTCGGCGGAGTACGCGACTCTGCAACGCCTGGTCCGGGCCGAGTCGGGCCATCTGCCGCACCGGGGCTACAACTCCATGGCCGACACCCCGGACGAGGCCATCGCCGAGCGGTTGGCCGCCTTCGCCGAGGCCGGGCTGCTCGACGTCCCCGACCCCCGGCTCGCGGCCGACCAGTTCATCGCGCTGGCCTTCGGCGTCGCACTCGACAGACTGGGTTCCGCGAACGCCGCGGAGGACGACCGCGTCCGGCCACTCGTCGTCGAGGGAGTGCGGACCTTCCTGCGGGCCTACCGCAGCGCGTAGCGGAACAGCGGCACGAACGGGAAGCAGGCGAGCCGCGAGGGCGGTGCGCTGTCAGGGGCTCTTGTACAGCCGTGTGACGCCCCATTACCGTCCCGATGTATCAACTTGATATATCGGGACGGCAGTTGTGGTCCCCCGACCGGTGCGGGAGAAGCGATGAGGGCGGTCGACTACGACACGGAGCAGCACCAGGACTATGCGCGCGGCCGTGCGCTCGGCGAGCGGCAACTGCGGGTGTGGATCGACGCGTTCGACGCCGCGCTGCCCGGACGGCGCCCGCTGGCGGGCCTGGACGTCGGCTCGGGGACCGGCAGGTTCACCCCGGCGCTCGCGGAGGCGTTCGGGCCGGTCGTCGGCGTCGAGCCGTCGGTCCGCATGCGCGAGGTGGCGCAGGCCCAGAGCCGGCATCCCGGTGTGCGGTATGTCCCGGGTGCCGCCGAGGAGATACCGGTGCCGTCCGACAGCACGGACTACGCGCTCCTGGGCTGGTCGTGGCATCACGTCCGGGACAAGCCGGGCGCGGTACGGGAGTTGGCGCGGGTGCTCAGGCCGGGCGGGCGGCTGCTCCTGCGGACGAACTTCAGCGACCACCATCCGCGGCCGTGGTGGCTGGAGCACTTCCCCGGCGGCTACGAGGCGGACGCCTCGATCTTTCAGCCGCTGCACGAAGTCATCGCCCTGTTCACCTCGGCGGGCTGGCGCGTCGTCGGCTTCGGCACCGTCACCGAACCGTCCACGGGCACCCGCGCCGCCGTGCTCGAACGGCTGCGCCTGCGCACGCTCTCGTTCTTCTCCCAACTCGGCCCCGACGCGCTGGAGACGGGCTTTCGCCGACTGGAGGAGGCCGTCGCCGCGGACCCCGACAGCCCGGCGCCCGTCTTCGACGAGCCGCTGCTCACGCTCCAGTGGAAGCCGTCGGGTCCATAGTCGGGTCCGTGGCACTCGGGGCGCCGTGGCCGCCGGGGCGCGGCGCCGGGCGGGACCGATGTGCATGCGCACACAGGTGGGGCGTCCTGGCGGATGACGGGAACCAACACCTGGGGTGGCAGCGTTGGTGAAAGGGACCCATAGCGCTCAAGGGGGGTGGGGCGACGTGCGTCGACACGCGCAGGCAACGCGGCGCCCGGCCGCAGCGGTGTTCGCCGCTCTGCTCGCCGCCCTCGCCTTCCTGCTGCCGTCCTCGTCGACGGCGCACGGGGAGCAGCCCGGGTCCGGCCGTCAGACGGTCGCGGCGCCGTCCCTCACGCGCGGCGAGAGCGCCGCGCATCTCGCGCCCGCCGTGGCGCGCCTCGCGTTCCAGGCGGCCGGTGCCCGCCCCGACAGCGCCCCGCCTCCCCCGTTCCTCGCCCTGGGCGCCAGTGGTTCGGCGCCGCACCGTGCGCTCGGCGGACCGTCCGTCCCCGTGCGTACGACGGGGCAGGCGACGCGCGTAGACGTCGCGGTGCCAAGGCCGCGCGGTCCGCCGGTCTCTCGATGGAGCACCCAAGTCCCGGTCGACGTCTGACCGTTCGCGCCCGATGTGCGGGGGTGCGGCAGACGTCGATCCCGTCTGCCTGCCCATCGGGAGAATCATGTCTCGCGCGCCCTTGTGGCGGGCGATCATCGCCCTCGGCGTGATCGCCGTCTCGCTCTACTTCGCCCTCACCCAACCCGCCCGCCTCGGACTCGACCTGCGCGGCGGCACTCAGATCGTTCTGGAGACCAAGGACTCGAAGAACTCAGGAAAGCTGGTCAAGGCTGATGCCGACTCCACGCAGCGCGCCCTGGAGGTGCTGCGCCACCGCGTCGACGCCCTCGGTGTCGCCGAGCCGAGCCTGACCCGCTCCGGCGACAAGCGCATCATCGTCGAGCTGCCCGGCGTACAGGACCCGCGCGAAGCGGCCAAGGTGATCGGCCGCACCGCGCAACTGACCGTGCACCCGGTCACCGGCGTCACGGACAAGAAGCCCGGCAAGAACCCCGACAAGACCCCTGGCAGGAAGACGGACGAGAAGGCTGACGGGGCGGATGCGTCCCGTGTCCTTCCCGACCCGAACCGCCCGGGCGCCTATCTCACGCTCGGGCCGGCCGTGTTGACCGGCGACGGCGTACGCGAAGCCCGCGCCGTGCTCGAACAGCAGAACCTCGCCGGCTGGACCGTCCACCTCGGCTTCCGCGACTCGGCCTCCACGGCATGGGCCCAGGTCACGGGGAAGGCGGCCTGCGCCGCACAGGGCGCGCCCGAACGGCGCGTCGCGATCGTCCTCGACGGCCGCGTCATCTCCGCCCCCGACGTCGACGCCGGCGTGCACTGCGGCACCGGCATCACCGGGGGCAGCACCCAGATCACCGGAGGCTTCGACCAGGAGGAGGCCAAGAACCTGGCCGCCCTCGTCAAGGGCGGGGCGCTGCCGGTGCCCGTCCACGTCGTCGAACAGCGCACCGTGGGTCCCACCCTGGGCTCCGAAGCCATCGACGCGAGCGCTCGGGCCGCGGTCATCGGCCTAGCCCTGACCACCCTGTTCATCATCGTGGTCTACCGGCTGCTCGGCGCCCTGGCCGCGCTCGCCCTCGCGCTGTACGGACTCATCTCCTACGCGGCGCTTGTCGCCCTCGGCGCCACGTTCACCCTGCCCGGGCTCGCCGGGTTCGTACTCGCCGTCGGCATGGCCGTCGACGCGAACGTCCTCGTCTTCGAACGGGCCCGCGAGGAGTATCTGGGGTCCCGCTCCACCCACCTCGACCGGCCGGTGCGCACCGGGTTCGCCAACGCGTGGAGCGCGGTCATCGACTCCAACGTGACGACGCTGCTGTCGGCCGGGCTGTTGTTCTTCTTCGCCATCGGCCCGGTCAAGGGCTTCGGCGTCACGCTGTCCGTCGGCGTGCTCGCCTCGATGGTCTCGGCGTTGATCATCACCCGCGTCCTCGCGGACTTCGCGGTCCGGCGGCGCTTCGTGCGCAAGCGGCCCGCCCTGACCGGCCTCACCGCCACCGGCCGGGTGCGGAGCTGGCTCGCGCGGCGCAACCCGCGCCTGGTGCACCACCGGCGGCGCTGGTTCGGCGCGTCCGCGCTCCTCATCGTCGTGGCGGTCGCCGGAATCGCCCTGCGCGGCCTGGACTTCGGCGTGGAGTTCACGGGTGGGCGCCTGGTCGAGTACAGCACCAGCAGGCCCGTCCAGGTCGACACCGCACGCGAGGCGGTGGCGGACGCCGGGTTCCCCCGCGCCGTCGTCCAGGAATCGGGTGACGGCGACATCTCCGTACGGACGGAGCGGCTCAGCGACGACGAGCAGCAGACCATCAGGGCGGCCCTCGCGGAACCCGGCGGCGAGGTGACCGTGGAGCGCGACGAGTCGATCGGCCCGAGCCTCGGGGACGAGATGCGGCACAAGGCGCTCATCGCCCTCGGGGTGGCCGTCGCCGCTCAACTGATCTATCTCAGCGTGCGGTTCCGCTGGACGTTCGCCACCGGCGCCGTCACCGCGATGGTGCACGACGTCGTGCTGGTGGTGGGCCTGTTCGCCTGGCTCGGCAGGCCCGTCGACAGCGTGTTCCTGGCCGCCCTGCTCACGGTGATCGGGTACTCGGTCAACGACACCGTGGTGGTCTTCGACCGGGTCCGGGAGAGCCGCCGCCGCGACCCGCGCTCCCCCTTGTTCGCCACCGCCAACAAGGCCGTGATCCAGACCCTGCCGCGGACCGTGAACACGGGCATGGGCGCCCTGTTCGTCCTGGCCGCCCTGGCGGTGCTCGGCGGCGACTCGCTCGCGGACTTCTCCGTCGCCCTGATCGCCGGCGTCCTGGTCGGCATGGCCTCGACGGTGAGCGTGGCGGTGCCGCTCGCGACGACCCTGGAAGAGCGGTGGCCCGCGCCGCCCCGGCGGCCCCGCGGCGACGTGCGGCCCGACGGGGCCGGTCCGCTGGACCGCAAGAGGCAGCGGGACACGGGCGCCGTCGTGTGAGACCGGCACGCCCTGCAGGCAGGATGACCTGCCTGCAGGGCGGCGTCAGGTGGGGAAGCCCGGCACCGCGTCGGTCCGGCGCGACCGCGCACGGCCCGCACGGACCGCACGGCTCGCATGGCGCAGACCGTCGGCACTCAATCCCGGTCGTCGGGCTGCCAGTTCGGCACGTGGGACGACGCCAGGTGCCGCCATGCCCGCGGGCCGCCGTCGAGGGGCCAGGCGCGGGTCAGCTCCGGGGACGTCGTCAGGTCGCGCAGATCCGTGGCCAGGCGTCGGCTCTCCACGGACATGCGGTGGGCCGCCAACGGGTCGCCCGCGGCGCGCTGTTCACCGAGGACGCGCATGCGGTGTTCGTACGCCGTCACACGCGGGCCCGCCGCCCACTCCGCCCAGCCCTCGGGGCTCGCCCGGCTCAGGACGAAGACGTCGGGGCGGGTCCCTTCCGCCAATGCTGCCGTGATGCGGTCGTGGCCGTCCAGCACGACCAGGGTGTTGAGGCCGCTGATCCACCACAGCACCGCCGGTGGCAGGACGCCTTCGCGGAGCTGTCTGCGATACGCCCGCACGCGCGCCGTGCCGGTCGGCGACAGCGTGCGCAGTGGGAGGACGTCACGGGCCTCCTCGACCGGGTCGCCGTAGCCGAACCATGTCAGGTGGCCTCGGGGCGGGTCGTACGAGAGGAAGCTGTCCCAGTGCGCGTCCACCGACCATGGGGGCATTCCGGACGTCAGCTGCCAACTACCGGCGTGGAGGGGGCCGTTCACCGCGATACGGAGCGCCTGAGCCACGTGGTGGGCCCAGCGTTCGTACCAGTCCTCCTGCGTGGGGCTTGCCTCGCGCAGGGCGCGGGCGGTCGTGGCGCGCGGGGGCGGCACGGGCGAGGTGCAGGTGTCCGTGCGGGCGTAGTGCACGCCGCGGTGGCTTGCTCGTTGCACGGCGAACAGCACCGGCGCCCCGCCCTGCCGCAGCACGAGGCGGCGGCCTTCGGCGGCTTCCACGCGGAGCGGCGGCGGCCGGTCCGGGCCGTTCACGTGCAGGGCCGTCTTCATGGTCGGGAACGGTAGCAAGGGGGTGCCATCAGCGGTTCCCCCCGGGCCTCTGGGGCCTGCGTGACGACCGGCGGTCGTACCCACTCACGACCGGTCGTCATACCCGCTGACGACCGGCTGTCATACCCGCGTGGCAGGCTCTCGCCCATGGATACAGGTGAGTTCTGGGATCTGGTCGAGCAGGCCCGGCGGCAGACGGATGACGTGACGGACACCGAAGCCATGGCCGAGGCGGCGACCGGCCTGCTGGCCGCCCGGCCGGTCGAGGACATCGTCGCTGCCGAGCAGGTCCTCGACCGGTTGCTCGCGGAGTCATATCGCGCGCCTCTGTGGGGCGCCGCCTACATGATCAATGGCGGGTGTTCCGACGACGGCTTCGACCATTTCCGCGGCTGGCTGATCATGCAGGGGCGCGAGGTGTTCGAGCGGGCCGTGGGCGATCCCGAAGCCCTGGCCGACTTGCGCGTCGTCCGCGACGCCGAGGCGGAGGGCTTCGACCTCATGTGTGAGGACGCGCTCGGCATCGTCTGGAACGCCCATCTGTCCGCCACCGGGCATGAACTCCCCGCCGCCGCACCGACGGACGGCCTCCCGGAGCTCGACCCCGCGTGGGACTTCGACTTCGACGACAGCGACGAGCTCGCCCGGCGGCTCCCGCGTCTCTCCGCCCTCTTCGAGCTGGAGCACTGACGGGCGGCGACGGGCGACGGGCCGCGGGACGTCACGGACACGGCCGGTCCGTGGCCGCCAGCACCCGCCAGGTCCGGGCGCCGATGTCTGCCGGTGTTCCGTCCAGGATCCGGGCCGTGCGCGTCGGCGGGTCCAGAGTGACGGTGGCGAGACTGGCCCGGCGTCGGCCGAGGGGCCCCGCCGGGTCGGGGAGCCAGGTCACCGGAGGCTCGCCCGCTCCGGTGATCAGGAGGGAGGCCAACGCGTCCATGCCGTCGGGGAGTTGTGTGATCTCGGCCAGGCGCGCGGCCGTGAAGGCGCGGCGTCCGCAGGAGTCCGGCTGATGGAGCCAGGTCTTTTCGTCGGCGGTGAGGGAGCGGGTCAGGGAGTGATTGGTCCGTGGGAGCGGGTCCGTGCCCGTCCGGTCATGCGTGCCGGTGGGGGCCTCGCCGGGGTGGTCGTGGTGGCTCAGCGTCTCGATGTGACGGGCCGTCACGATGACGTCGGCGTACGCAGGTTCCTGCCTTTCGTGGGGGCTTCGGCGGGCGCGGCGAAGCCGATGGTGCGGAGGGTGCGGGCCAGGCCCCGATAGACGAGGGCGGCGACGCCCATGCCGACCGGGACGGTCGGGTCCACGCCGCCCGTCGCGGTGGCGAGGAGGCCGGTCCAGAGGGTGGCGCTCACCCACATCAGGGCGGCGAGTCCGCCGGTGAGCAGGGCGGACAGGCCCGGCCAGTGCAGGCCGCCGCGGTACCAGAAGGGGCCGCCGCGCTGCTGCTCGAGCAGCTCCTCCCCGTGGTAGCGGTTGCGGCGCAGCGCCAGGCCCGTGGCGGCCACCGCCATCGCCATCGCCGGTCCGGTGATGACGACGATGAGCCGGAGCATCGTGTTGACGCTGGTGAGGAAGTCGAAGACGAGGATCGCCTAGAGCGTCATCGCCGTGCCGAGAGCACCGATCACGAGGACCGCCGGGATCCGGGTGATGCGCACGCCCACCGACCGGATGGAGAGGCCGGTGCTGTGTGCCGTCATCCCGTTGTTCGCGGCCGTGTTGGAGTGACCCACGATGCGCTGGCCGCGCTGATCGACGCGGGCGAATTCGGGAGCGGCGCAGGGGAATTCACGACCTCGCCGACCTGGTCACCGAGACGGCCGAGTCCAGGCTGGGGCTGCCCCGGGGACACTCCGTGACCGGGCGCGGGCACATGGGGTGGAGTGAAGTCCTGCGCCTCCAGGGCGAGTTGCGTGTGCGCGGGACGACATTTCCATTCTTCGTGACACATACAAGTTGTGACGCTCCGTCAGCCACTCAAGAAGGCTGCAATGAACACGGATTCTCGTCCAATTACGAACCATTCTTGAGGGATCACGACGAGGCGCCCTGACGTGGATCACGCAAAGCTCCTTATTGCGCAGAGTTGGCAATAAGAGAAATCCGCGCGCGCTGGCCAATCGGCCCCAAAAGGCTGGATGTTGGTATGTTTCTTGGCAGGTGGCGGCCCGATTCTTCGAATCGTCCGGCCGCCCCGCGTTCCACTGCTCGGAACGAACAGTTGAACTGACGCGTGGCGCTGCCGAGTCATTCGGAATTCGAGATTCGGAATCGACAATTCGGCGACTCTGTCGATGTGCTGCTCTCGCCGCAATCGCGGAACTGTGCCACCGTCATGCCCCTGCTGTTTCGTGCACTTCCCGAACCGAATGACGGCTCTGCCGTCACCGAGTCATGCCCTTTTCGCTTCCCCAACCGATGAACGGGGGTTCATTGTCATGACGAGTTCGATCGAAAAGCCCGTCGTCGCCGAAAGGCCCATGGCCGAAGCGACGGCGAGACCACAGAGCGGCGCAGCGGTTCTGGTCCGCTCCCAACGGAATTTCGAGCCGGCCATCGACGGTCTGCGCGCGCTCGCGACGTTCATGGTCGTGTTCGCGCACACGGCCCAGTGGACGGGCAGCCTGGTCGACAGCACCGGAAAGGAAGGCCCGTTCGCGCCGGTCATGACCGGCTTCCTCTCCGCCATACCGATCTTTCTGATCGTCAGCGGCTATCTGCTCTACCGGCCCTGGGTCGACGCGGCCCTTGGTGGCCGCAGCCGCCCCAAGGCGACGCACTACTACTGGCATCGCGTTCTGCGCATCTTCCCCGCCTACTGGCTGTTCATCCTGACCGCGCTCTTCGTCTTCGACCGCGACGGCATGAGCGACACCTGGCGCACGGTGCGGCTGCTCACCGTGCAGCACGTGCAGCACTGGGCGGACCTGCGCTCCGACCCCGGCGAGCTGAGCAACTGGGCGCAGACCTGGAGCCTGGCCACCGAGGTCCACTTCTACCTGGCCCTGCCCGTGGTGGCGTTCGTCCTGCACCGGATCCTGAAGCTGCGGCACGGGGTGCGCGCCGCCCTCGTCCTGCTCGGCGGCATCGTCGTGGCCGACTTCACCTGGCTGTTCGTGACCACCCCGTCGAGCCCGCTCGCCCCGCCCCACCTGTGGTGGCTGCGCGGCTACCTGGGCTTCCTCGCGGCGGGCATGGCCCTGGCCATCCTCGCCGGGCAGGCCGCGACCGGCCGGGCGTCCGGCTTCGCGCGGCTGGTCGGCCGCCACCCGTGGGCGTGCTGGGGGCTCGCCCTGCTTGCCTTCGCCGTGGCCAACACCGACCACGCCGGCAGCATCGCCTCGATCACGCTCACCCAGAGCGAGGTCACCATCAAGTACATCTGCCATCTGGTGATCGCGGTCGGGCTCGCGGCGCCCCTGATCCTGGCCCGGGGCCGCGGTCCCGAACAGCTCCTGTCCAAGCCGCTGCCACTCTGGCTCGGACGCCATTCGTGCGGGGTGTTCCTCTGGCACCTGATCGTCCTGCAGGTGGCGGTGCGCCACCTCATGGGCGGCCACTTCGCCCAGCTGGGCACCGGGGCGTACTTCGTCCTGCTGCCGTTCGTGCTCGTGCTGTCCATCGCGGCGGGCTGGGCCTCGTACACCTTCGTCGAGCGGCCGGTCATGCGCCGCTTCCGCATCAAACCGCTCGTGGAGGACACCAAGCAGCGACACAAGCAATGACACAAGCAGTGACAACGGCCTGAACCGGGTTCGCATGGGTGGTCTGTGTGCAGGCCACCCATGCGACCTGCATCTTTCTTCCGGCCGGGGGCTCAGGAGCGCGGGAGCCCAGGAGCGCGGGAACACGGGAACCTAGGAGCTGCGCCGCATCGCCACCGCGACGCCCGTCGCGATCCCCGCGATCACCAGCCCGATCCCGCCGAAGATCAGCGGCAGCAGCCACAGCGAGGCGAAGCCGTTGATGCGCGCGTCCTCGGGGGAATCGGCGCGGTACAGCACCTCGACCCGGTCCCCCCTCTCGTACGACGGCGGATTGGAGCCCGTCGGGCTGCGGAACGTGCGTGTCCCCCTCGCTGGTCCGAAGCGAGGGGGACGCTGTCTCAAAGGCCCTGGTCGCAGACCTCCGCCCCCGGCTGGTCGGCCGCGCGGACCGGACGTTCGGGGCCACGGGTGACGATGTGGAGGAAGAGGGCGCCCATGACGATCACGCCCGCCCACATGGCCTGCTGCCAGCCGTCGACGAACGACTGCTGGGCGGCGTGGACCAGGTCCGGTGCGTGGGGGCCCGCCGTGCGGGAGGCGTCGATGGCGTTGGCGACGCCCTCGCGCGCGGTGTCGGCACTGTGGCGGGGGACGCCGTCGAGGCGGGTGTCGATGGCGTTGCGGTATCCGGCGGACAGGAGTGCGCCGAGGAGCGCGACGCCGAGCGCGGTGCCGAATTCGCGGGTGACGTCGTTCAGGGCCGAGGCCACGCCCTGGCGTTCCTGCGGCAGCGAGCTGGTGATGGCCTCGGTGGAGGGGGTCATCGCCAGGCCCATGCCGAGACCCATGGCGAGCATGCCGGGCAGGACGGAGAGGTAGCCGCCGTCGACGGAGACGGTGGCGGCCATCAGGGCGAGACCGGCTCCGGCCAGGGCGATTCCCGTGGCCATCGTCGCCCGGGGGCCGACCCGCACGGCCAGCTTGGGGGCGAGGCCGGAGGCCAGCATCATCAGGACGGCCATGGGCATGAGCGCCACGGTGGACAGCAGCCCCGACCAGCCCAGGACGGCTTGGAAGAAGGGGAAGAGGACGACGAAGATCCCCGCCTGGACGCCGAAGACGGCCAGGAGCGTGATCGACCCCCCGGCGAGACCGCGCTCGCGGAACAGGCGCACGTCCAGGAGTGCGGCGCCCCGGCGGCGCAGCTCCCAGGCCACGAAACCGGCGCCCGCGACGGCCCCGGCGGCGAGGCCGGCGAGCGTGACGGGCGCACCCCACCCGCGCTCGGGGCCCTCCTGGAGGAAGAAGATCAGCCCGACCACGGCGACGACGGAGGTCAGGGCGCCCACGGTGTCGTACGCGTGGCGGGCGTTCTCACGGGAGTTGGGGACCGAGCGCAGCGCCATGGCGAGGGCGACGCCGACCAGGACGACGGGCAGCACGAACAGCCAGCGCCAGTTCGCCACGTCGACGAGGGCGGCGGAGAGGAACATGCCCAGGATGCCGCCGCCACCGGCGACTCCGGTCCACACGCCGATCGCCCGGCCACGCTCCTCCTCGGGGAACGTGGAGGTGATGACGGCGAGGGTGATCGGCATGATCATCGCCGCGCCGACTCCGCTCAACAGCCGTGCGGCGAGCATGACTTCGGACGACGGGGCGAGTCCCGCGACGGCGCCGGCGACGCCGAAGAGGAGCAGCCCTGCGATGAGCATGGGCTTGCGGCCGAAGCGGTCGCCGACGGCGCCGAGCGGCAGCAGCAGCGCGGCCAGGCTCAGCGTGTAGATGTTGATGATCCACAGGATGGTGCTCTGGGTGGCGCCGAACTCGACGGCCAGGTCGGGCTGGGCGACGTTCAGCCCGGACACCGAGGCGATGACGGCCATCAGCGCCACGCACACGGCGATGAGGATCGTACGGCGCTGCCGCGCGTCCGGCCCGCTCTCGGCGGCTGCACCGGCTGGGCCGGTGGCCGCCCGGGGGGACTGGTTCACGCTCATGGGTTCCTCTCGACAAGGCGTCAAGCCATCAACAGGGCAGGGGGGGATCGGCGCCGGTCCGGTCGGGAAGGCGGCGCTGGTACGGCGTGGGTACGGGGAGGGCCGGACGGGCCCCGCGGCGGTGGGAGCGCGCGGCGGGGCCCGGGCGGCTCAGGCGGCGCGGTGCGCGGCGCGGGGAGCGGTGTCGGTGTCGGCTGTGGCGAGGAGGGCGGCGTCGGTGTCGGCCGTGGCGAGGTCGGCGTTCATGCGGGCGCCGGCCAGGGCGCCCGCCGCCGCGGAGGCGCCGACCTGGGCCATCAGGTCGGTGGCGTTCCCGGCGACCCACACACCGGGGACCTCGGTGCTGCCCGCCATGCCGGTGGCGAAGTGGCAGCCCATGCCGCCCGGCAGGTCCTGCGTCGGCAGCTTCAGTTCCTCCAGCCCTTCGGTGCGGGCCTGCATGCGCGTGGCGACCCCGAGGACGCGGCGGGCGACGCGCTTCCCGTCGGCCAGGCGCACGCCCGCGACAGTCCCGTCGGCGGCGGCTTCGACCTCGGTCACCTGGGTGTCGACGACGCGGATGCCGCGTGCGGCGAAGCGTGCCCGGGTGTCCTGGTCCAGCTCGGTCCCGCGGGTGAAGTAGACCAGGTCGTCGGTGAGTTGGCGGAACAGCAGCGCGTGGTGGACCGAGGCCGGTCCCACCGCGAGGATCCCGATGGGCTCGTCCCGCACCTCCCAGCCGTGGCAGTACGGGCAGTGCACCACGCCGTGCCCCCAGTGCTCGGCGAGACCCGGGATGCCGGGCAGCTCGTCGCGCAGCCCGGTGGCCACCAGCAGGCGCCGCGCCCGCACGGACCGGCCGTCGGCCAGCGCGACGGTGAAGCGCAGGTCGCCGTCGGCGGAGGCGGCGGCCGGGGCCGCGGCGGTCACCTGCCCGGACACGACCAGGCCGCCGTAGCGGCGGACCTCCTCGCGGCCGGTGGCCAACAGCTCGGCGGGCGGCGTGCCGTCCAGGCCGAGCAGGCCGTGCACCCCCTCGGCGGGTGCGTTGCGCGGGGTGCCGCTGTCGATGACGACGACCGAGCGGCGGGAGCGGGCCAGCGTCAGGGCCCCGTTCAGACCGGCGGCGCCGCCACCGATCACCACGGCGTCCACGGTCTCGTCCGGCAGCGCGTCGGTCGGCTGCGGAGCGGTGGTCGTGCGCGGAGCGCTGGTCGCGTGCGAAGCGGTGGTGACAGCCATGACGTCGTCCCCTTTTCGTTGCTCCGGCGTTCTCGGTGCCGGATCGGTACGGGTCCCACGCTAAGCACGCCTTGCGGCGGGGACATACAATCTTGCCTATGACGCAAGAAGACGGAGATCTGGACGGCCTGGTCCGCAAACGCATCCGCGCGCTGCGCGTCGCCCAGGGCTGGTCCCTCGAGGAGCTCGCGACCCGCGCCAACGTCAGCCAGTCGACCCTGAGCCGCATCGAGAACGGGCAGCGGCGCCTGGCCCTGGACCAGCTGGTCACGCTCGCCCGCGCCCTGGACACCACCTTGGACCAGCTGGTCGAGAACGCCACGGACGACGTGATCTCCAGCCCGACCATCGACAGCGCCCACGGACAGATGCGCTGGTCCATCAGGGCCGACCCGGGCATGAGCGTGGTGCGCCAGCGCATGACCGAGCCGCCCCCGGACAACCCCTCGCGGCTGCGCGCCCACCCCGGCCGCGAATGGCTCGTCGTCCTGTCCGGCACGGCGGTCCTGCTGCTCGGCAACCGGCGCTTCCGGGTCGAGACCAATCAGGCGGCGGAGTTCCCCACCATGCTTCCGCACGCGATCGGCACTGCGGGCGGCCCGTGCGAGATCATGGGCATCTTCGACCGGGACGCCCGGCGGGGACATCAGCGCGGCGAGGAGTGAGCCGACGGGCCCCGCCCAACCGGGCCCGCCAACTGCCCCAGGACTCGGCTACGTTGCCCGGATGAGAGAGATCATTCTGATGTCCGACCCCCGGGTCGCGGCCGTCCCGGTGCAGGAGTGCGGCGAACGCCTCGTCGACGTACGACAGGAGAGCCGGCTGCTGGCCGACACCGACGGGCGCGAACTCGACCTGGGCACCCCCATGAACGCCAGCCCGGAGGAGAGCTCCGGCACCTGCTACACGGGGGCGCCGGGCGTGAGCGCGACCGCTCGGCGGCATCGCGGGATCCTCGGGGCCGCCCTGGAGAGCGCGGGGCTCGTCAACTACCCCACGGAATGGTGGCATTGGTCGTTCGGCGACCGGTACTGGGCGCTGCAGACGGGCGCCCCCGCCGCGCTCTACGGACCCGTGGAGCGGTGAGCGGCGAGAGGTCGGCGGCGGACGGTGGGCGGTAGCCGGGCTACCCGGTGAGGTTGAGGGTGAAGTCCTCGTGGTCCCCCACGTCGAAGCCGCGGAAGCCGCGGGGGCTGCCGCCCGAGACCGACGGCTTCCAGCACCGGTTGAACGCCTGGTCCGGGACCTGGGTGACGAACTGGCCCGCCCAGACCGGGCCGTTCACGGCCTCGCCGACGAAGAACCACTGGGGACCGTACTTGTTGACGCGGTTGGCGTAGACGAGCGCGCACCGGCCCGGGTCCAGGCCCCACCAGCCCATGATGTGCGGGCCGGTGTCGCGGAGGCAGGTGTCGTCGTAGAAGCCGATGGCGACGTAGACGCGGGCGGAGTAGCGGTTGCAGATGGTCAGGCCCATCAGGCGGCGCCCCCGTCCCGCGGCTGGTCGGCCCCGCCCTGCGGGTCAGGGGCCACGCCCTGCGGGTCGCCGGTTTGCGGGGCGTCCGCGCCCTCCGCCTCCGCGCCGTCGTCGACGATGCCCGGCGAGTACCACGCCTCGCCGTGGCGGCGGCCGGACCTGGCCGCGTTCTCCTCGACCGGTCGGCCGACGGGTTTGTCCCCGATCGCTCCCCGTGGCGCCACGTCCCGTTCCGCGGCGCCGGGCTCCGTCTCCTGTGGATCGCCCATCTCGCACCCCCTGTACGGCAGTTGCTGCGCTCCGTGCGTCGGAGAATGGCAGGTGTGGGGCCGTGCGGGAAGCTTTGGGCGGTACTAAACCGGTTTGCGGGCCACCACGAGGCGCCAGTTGGGGCTGCCGTCGGGGCGGCGGCCGAACTCCTCCAAGGGGTGGAGCGCCACCGTGAAGCCCGCCCGCGCCAGGTCCTCGCGCACACCGCCGAGCGGGAACGTCCGGTAGTACATGACGAAGGTCGGGCGCCACAGCAGGTTGCGCACGCGCATGGCCACGTCGAAGCCGAGGAGCGTCCAGTAGAGCGGGTGGCGGCGCAGCGGGGGTGCGCCGACGGGGAAGGCGAAGAGACCGCCGGGGCGCAGGGCGCGGTGGACTCCGGCGAAGAGGGCGGGCCGTTCGGAGGGCAGGAAGTGCCCGAACGCACCGAAGCTGACGGCCAGGTCGAAGGCCGGGGCGAAGGGGAGGGCGCGGGCGTCGGCGCGCACCCAGGACAGGGCCGGCACCTGAGACTCGCCGTCCGCCGACTCACGCGCGGCGACCAGCATGCCCGCGCTGAAGTCGACGCCGGTGACCCGCTCCCGGCACAGCGGCCGCAGCACCCGCGTGCCCGCGCCCGTGCCGCAGCACACGTCCAGGCCGGAGCCGAACGGGCCGAGCGGGCGCAGGGTTTCCGCGACCGCGTCGAGCATCCGGTCGGGCGTGCGGAACGGGGTGTGGTCGAACTTGGGGGCGAGCAGGTCGTAGCCGTGCTCGATGGAGGAGAGCGCCTGCACGGTGAGCTCGCGGAGCGTGGGTCCCTGGCTGGTGAACACCGGGCCCAGGTTACGCAGGGGGCCGACGCGCCGAATCCGGGGCGCGCCCCGGCGCACCCCGGCCCGCAGCCGCTCGGAGAGCTCCGGTCACGGCACCCCCAATGGTTCCGCTCGCCCCGTGCACGCCGATGCGCGGGCATTTCCTGACTGATCCTCCGGGACGGAATGAAGGGAACAGACGGAACAGACAGAACAGATGGAACAGACGGAAACAGTCCACGGGCACCGGAGGAACATGTGCCTCAAGACGTCGAGTTCGCCATGCCCTATCCGCGCAAGGTGGCGCCGGATCTCTCCACTGCGCTCCCGCGTCACATGACCTGGGCGACGCATCACGCCCTTGTGTCGGGCGACGACGCCACCGCCATGTACCGCTTCTCGCAGCACGCCGAGGTCGGCGCCTGGTTCTGCCCCTCCCCCGAGACGGAGCAGGACCTCGACCTCCAACTCGACATCAACGGCTGGTACTTCGTCTTCGACGACGCCTTCGACGTACCGGCGGGCCGCACGCCCGATACGGCGGTGTCGATCTGCCTGCAGCTCATGGAACGACTCGGCACGCCTCCCGGCGACACCGGCCCCGCCGCATCGCGACCCCGCTCTCCCTCGCGGACTGTCTGAGCGTGCGCCGCCGGTCCGTCGGTGTCCTGCCCGACTTCGACATGCGTGAGTGCATCGGCCCGTACGAGGTCCCGGCGCCGGCCTGGTACAGCAGCCACCTGGAGAAGATGCGCATCAGCACGGTCGAGCACGTCATCCTGGTCAACGACGTCTGCTCGCTGGAGAAGGACGAGGCCCGCGACGACCTCAATCTCGTACGGCTGCTGCAGCACCGGGGCTGGCCCGCGACGAGGCCGTGGCGCGGGCCGTGTCCATGGCCGACGCCCGGATGAACGACTTCCGGAGCCTCGGGCACGGTGTCCCGCAGTTGTGCGACCGGCTGACGCTGTCCGACCACGACCGTGCCGCCGTCGGGCGCCACGTCGACAGCATGGTCGACATGCTGTCCGGCAACTACCACTGGAGCCGCAGCTGCGGCCGCTACAGCCCCGAAGCCGCCGCCCACCTCTCCCCGGACCGCCCAGGTCTCCTCGCCCTGCACGGTCTCGCGCCCTGATCGCGGTGCGCTGCCTCAGAGCCGGATCCCCCTGTCCGAGCCGGCCGTCCGACAGGCCCCGGCCCACCCCGGCCCACCCTGTTCCAGCCATCTCCCCCACCCCCGGGCCCGCTCGCCCTCCCCCGCCCGTAAGCGCGTTGATGTCCCCTGCGCCTGGCAAGGGCCTCTTCAGCCGGGGCCCGTGCGTGGGTGCGGATGGGTGCGGATCCCGGCCGGTCGGGGCCGGGCGGGCTGTCGGGGGTGGTGGGCCTCCGGTAGACGTGCAGCTACCCATCCGCCCCCCTGCGCGCTCCCCCAGCGCACAGACCTGCCCTCCAGGAGACTCGCCCGATGACCGCAGGCCGGACCGGCACGATGCAGAGCCAGATCGCCAACGCCCCGACAGGGCCCCGTCGCGGGCCCGCGTCGGGCAAGACCCGGTTCGACGACATCTACGACCAGCCCGACCCGCGCGCGTACTTCCGCAGGCTCGCCCCGTTCCAGTACGAGATCCCGCACCACGGGCAGCAGGTCTTCCGGCGCGACCGGTCCGAGCGGGGCAAGCTGCCGGGGGCCGCCGGTCCCGTCACGGTGCTCGACCTCTGCTGCTCGTACGGGATCAACGCGGCGCTCCTCAACCACCGGCTGACCCTCGCCGAGCTCTTCGCCCACTACACCAGCCCCGCGGCGCTCGCCATGTCGCGGGCCCAACTGGTCGACCATGACCGGGAGTTCTATGCGGCGCGGCGACTGCCCGACGCCGCCCCCGTCATCGGGCTCGACACCGCGCCGAACGCGCTGCGCTACGCCCTGGACGTGGGTCTGCTCGACGCCGCGTACGCCGAGAACCTGGAACACCACCCGCCCAGCGACGAGTTGCGCGACGCGGTCGCCGAGACCGGGCTCATCACCGTCACCGGCGGCATCGGCTACATCTCCCACCGCACCTTCGACGCCCTGCTGCGCTGCGCCCGCGAACCGCTCTGGGTCAGCGCCTTCGTGCTGCGCACCGTCCCGTACGAGGAGGTCGCCGCCTGCCTGGACGGCCATGGCCTGACGACCCGGACCGATCGCCGACGCACCTATCCCCAGCGGCTGTTCACCAGCATGGCCGAGCAGCGCGGCGCCGTCGAACAGGTGCTGCTCGCGGGCGAGGACCCGGCCGAGCTCGAGGCCGAAGGCCGGTATCACACACGGCTGTATCAGTCGCGGCCGCGCGGGACGGCGCGCTGACGGCCCGGCCACCCGGCCGTACCGCAGCCGTCGCCCCGCCCCACCCGTCTCTCAGCTGCTGACGAACCGGCTCGCCCTCTCAGCTGCTGAAGAACCGGCTCACCAGCTGCGCGAACCTCTCCGGCCGCCGCGCGTGCACCAGATGCCCCACCGGCACGGTGATCGCGCGGCAGTCGGGGATCGCTGACGTCAGGTCCGGGATGCGGTCCTGGGGCATGGTGCTCTCGGGGCCGCCCGCCACGTACAGGGTGGGGGCGACGATCTCGCCGAGGCGGGCCGCCCACTCGGGGTCGGGCTCGCTGAGCCGGCCCTTGATCGCGGGGACCACCGGCCAGTCGAAGGAGAGCGGGCCCTCGGGGCGGACCGCCGGGCGCGGGGCCCGCGGCCAGGGCGGGGGCGCCTCCTCCAGGACCAGGCGCTCCACCCGGTCCGGGTGTTCCTGGGCGAGCAGGTACCCGACGACGCCGCCCATGGAGTGGCCGACCAACCCCACGCGGTCCAGGCCCAGTTCGTCGAGGAAGCCGAGCACGTCGTCGCGCATGAGCTCGAAGGTGTACTCCCCCGGCCAGTCGCTCTCCCCGTGTCCGCGCAGGTCGAGCGCGAAGACCCGCCACTCCTGGCCGAGCAGCTCGCCGACGCGCTCCCAGTCGGCCGCGGACTCGCCGAGCGCGTGCAGCAGCACGACCGGCGCGCCGCCCTCGTCGCCCCACGTCCGGTAGGCGAGCCGCACGTCGCCGACGTCCACCACTGATTGATCGTCCATGGCCCCGACCGTACCCGGCGGGGACGGTCGTGCCCGCCATCGAGGCTGGGCGTCGGCGCAGCCCCGAGGCAGCCACCGCCGCGGCTACTGCCGTGGCCACCGCCACCGTCACCGCCACTGGATCACACCAATTCTGTTGGGGCCATTGAGCGTTGAAGTGACCCCATGCTAGAAAGCGCTTGCCGTCCCGGCCGGCCGGACGCACCAGACGCACACCAGGCGATACCCCTCCCTCACTGCTCACTCCCCCTCCCCCTCACTGATCACCGCAGAAAGGGATCTCCCTCATGCGCACACGCCATCCCTGGTCCCGCCGCGCCTTCCTCCTGACCTCCGGCGGCAGCGCCGCCGCGCTCGCCGCCACCGGGCTGCTGCTCGCCGGGGAGGCCCCGGCCGTCGCGCAGGAGGCGCCGGAGGCCGAGGACCCGTATGCCGCTCTCCGGGCGACCTGGCGCACCCTCATACTCGGCGAGGGCTTCAGCCCCACCGCCGAGCCCTTCAAGACCCGTCTCGCCGAACTCGGCTCACTGGCCAAGGAGTTGCGCGCGTCCATGGCCCCGGCCGAGGGCTCACTGTGGCCCGATGCCCCGTACCACGACCCGGAGCCGGACACCGACCAGGAGTCGTACGGCTACTCGGCCAACATGGTCACCGGCTACACCCGGCTGCTCACGCTCGCGCAGGCGTACGCGCAGCCCGGCACGGGGCTCACCGGCGACGCCGGACTCAAAGCCGATGTCCTCGCCGGGCTCGATCACCTCTGCACGCAGATCTACAACGAGAGGCAGGCCCGGTTCGGGAACTGGTGGAGCTGGCAGATCGGCGCTCCGCAGGCCCTGCTCGACCTGTGTGTGCTGATGTACGACGCGCTGTCCGCCGAGCAGATCGCCGCCTACTGCGCGGCCGTCGACCACTTCGTGCCGGACTCCGCGGTCGGCAGCTACACCGGTACCAGTACCGGGGCGAACCGCGTGGACCTGTGCCGGGTGCTGGCGCTGCGCGGCGTCGTCGGGGGCAAGGCGGCGAAGATCGCCCTGGCGCGCGACGCCCTGTCGCCCGTCTTCCCGTATGTGAGCAGCGGCGACGGACTGTACGTCGACGGCTCGTTCATCCAGCACACCACCGTCCCCTACACCGGCTCCTACGGCTCGGTGCTGCTCGGCGGGCTCGGCATGCTCTTCGCGCTGCTCGCCGACTCCGAGTGGGAGGTGCAGGACCCGAAGAAGCAGATCGTCTTCGACGCGGTCGAGAAGGCGTGGGCACCCTTCCTCTTCAACGGGCTCATCATGGACGGCGTCGCGGGCCGTGCGATCAGCCGGGGGCTCGCCGTCGCCGATGTGAAGAAGATCCAGGCCGACGACCACCGGCGCGGCCATCCGATCCTGGCCGCCATCGCCCTCCTCGGCCAGGGCGCCTCGGACGCCGAGAACGCGCGCTGGCGGGGCCTGGTGAAGGGCTGGATGCGGCGCGACTACTACAGCCCGCCGATGCAGGACCTCTCGCTCGGGCTGACAAGTCTCGCCCGTCTCAAGGCCGTCGAGGACGACGCGTCCGTGGCCGCCGTGCCGGAGCCGGCCGGGCACCGGCTGTTCCCGGGCATGGCGCGGGCCACGCACCGCCGCCCCGGCTGGGCGGCCGCGATCAGCATGGCGGACCGGCGCATCACGTACTACGAGACCGGCAACGGCGAGAATCTGCACGGCTGGCACACCGGCAACGGAATGCTCTACTGGTGGGGCGACACCTTCGCCAACGGCCAGTACAGCGACGCCTTCTGGCCCACCGTCGACCCGTACCGGCTGCCCGGCACCACCACCTCCCGCAAGGTCCTCGCGGACGGGGCGGGCGGCGACTGGGGCGTGGCCCTGCCGGACGTGGAGTGGGTCGGCGGCAGCACGGACGGGAAGCGGGCCGCGCTCGGCCAGCACCTGAAGGGGCTGCAGTCGACGCTGTCGGCGCGCAAGTCGTGGTTCTGCCTCGACGACGAGATCGTCTGCCTCGGCGCGGGCATCAGCTCCGCGGACGGCGCGGCCGTCGAGTCGGTCGTCGACAACCGCAACCTCGGGTCCGCGGGCACCGCGCCGTTCACCGTGGACGGCGCCGCCCAGCCCACCGAGGCCCCCTGGTCCGCGACGCTCTCCGACGCCCGGTGGGCGCACCTGGACGGCCACGGCGGCTATGTCTTCCCCGGTGGCGCCACCGTGCGGGCGCTGCGCGAGCAGCGCACCGGCACCTGGCGCGACATCAACAAGGGCGGCACGACCACCGAGCTGACCCGCGCCTACCTCACGATGTACGTCGACCACGGCAGCGACCCGAAGGACGCCGACTACGCGTATGTGCTGCTGCCGGGCGCGAGCACGCGGCGGACGGCGGCCCGTGCGGCGGCGGGGCGCGCACGCCTGCGGATTCTCGCCAACTCGGGTTCACAGCAAGGCATTTGGGTCCCGCCGATCGGCCTCACCGGGGTCAACTTCTGGGCGGGCGGCACCGTCGGCCCCCTCACCGCGGACGCGCCCTGCTCGGTCCTGGTCACCGAGCGGTCCGACGGCACGGCCACGCTCTGCGTCAGCGACCCCACGCGTGCCCGGAACGGGCTCACGCTCACCTGGCGGCGACCGGTCCGGGCGGTGACCTCGGCGCCGGACACCGTCACGGCAGCGCAGACCGGATCGTCCCTGAAGCTCACCTTCGGGGATCTGAGCGCCGCTGCGGGCGCCACCCAGAAGATCACTGTCCGGCTCGGCTGAAACGGGAGGCTGACATGGCTCACATGACTGACATGGCTCACATGAAGCGCACCCCCTTGATCGCCGCGGTGGCAGGGGCCGCCGCCTGGGGGCTGGTCGTGGCCGCGCCCGCGCAGGCGTCGGTCATCTGGAACGGCGACGCGTCCGGCGGGACCGCCGTCTTCGGCAGCATCCTGTGCGACGCACCGGGCTCGGTCACCGCGCAGGACAACCACGACGGCCGGGGCCCGGTCTTCAAGTTCAACAAGCCGCTGGGGCTTGAGCGTTGTGAGGCGCACGGCCTGAACGTGGGTGGTTCGCGGTACACGTTCCAGAACGACCACACGTACTACCTGGGCTGGGACACCTCCACCAACGCCCCGGACGCGGCGACGATCTTCCAGTGGAAGTCGTACGGCACCGGGGACCAGCAACAGCAGAACTACCCGGTCCTGATGAAGGTCGAGGGCGGTTCGCTGAAGCTCTTCTACATCTCCCCCGGCGAGAACTGGACCCTCAAGTGGTCCACTCCGGTCACCACCAGCACGTACAAGAGGATCGTGCTCGGCATCCACACGTCGAGCTCGGCGTCGGGCGGCTGGGTGGAGGCGTACTACAACGGGGCGAAGGTGGCGTCGTTCTCCGGCCGCACCTGGGACGACCGCGGCAACGACACCCGGTGGGGCAGCTACGGCGCGGAGGTCAAGGACAAGCGGGTCATCAACTGGATCGACGGGCTGAAGGTGGGCACGTCGTACGGGGACGTGGCCGGCTAGCCCCGGGCCGCCCCGGCGTCCGCACCGTTCGCCGCCCCGGGCACGGCCCCGCCCGCCGCCTCCCGCAGCGCCTCGCGGCAGGCCCTGATCGCGGGGTGGGTGCCGTGCCCCTCCCGCACGGCCGTGCTCAGGCTGCGGGCGCGGTGGCCACGGGGCAGCGGGGTCAGGCCGACGGTGCGGGCGGTGGTGCCGCTCCACACCAGGTCGGGCAGGAACGCCGCGGCGTGGCCGCCCTCGACGAGGCGCAGATGGAGCAGCAGATCACTGGACTCGAAGCGGACGTCGGGTTCGAAGCCGGCGCTGCGGCACAGCGCGGTGGCCCAGCGCCGGGCCGCGCTGCCCACGGGCTCCATGACCCAGGGGTGGTCCGCCAACTCCCTTAGGGCGGCGAGAGGTTGGCGGACTCGGGGGCGGTCGGGGCGGGCGAGGCGCAGGGCGTCATCGGCCAGCTCTTCACGCTCGGTCCCGGCCGGGCGCGGCTGGGGCAGGCCCGGGTACTCCTCCGTCACGACCAGGTCGACGTCGCGGGCGAGCAGGGCGGGCAGCGACCGCTCCGGCTCGGCCTCGACGACGTGGACGCGCAGCGCCGGGTGGGCCGTGCGCAGCAGGGTCAGCGCGGTGGGCAGCAGGGCGAGGGCGGCGGTCTGGAAGGCGGCGACGCGCAGCGTCCCGGTCACCTCGCTGAGCGAGTCCGCGATGTCGGCCTCGGCCTGTTCGAGGCGGGCGAGGACCGCTTCGGTGTGTGCGACGAGGATCTCCGCCTGCGGGGTGAGCCGCACGCGCCGCCCCACGGGTTCCAGGAGCGTGACGCCGGCCTCGGACTCCAGCTGCGAGAGCTGCTGCGAGACGGAGGACGGGCTGTACGAGAGCGCGGCGGCGACGGCGGCAAGGGTGCCGCGGTGCTTGAGTTCGCGCAGGAGGCGCAGCCGGTGGAGGTCGAACATGGGCCCGTTCTCCCGAGGTCGATTCATCATGTTCTTCGACGAGTATGCATCGGAAACATGAGCTGGACCAAACATACGGCCGACCCGCACGCTGATGCCATGACGACCTCACGGCCCACTCTTGCCTCTTGGTACGCCCGTCCCGCCGCCCGGGCCTGGACCGGTGCGCCCGCGCCGGACGCGGCGCGCGCCTTCCATGCGTCTCTGCCCGGCTACTCCCCCACCCCGCTGACCGAACTGCCCCCGCTGGCCGCCGAGTTGGGGGTCGGCCGGGTCTTCGTGAAGGACGAGTCGGCTCGGCTCGGGCTGCCCGCCTTCAAGGCGCTGGGCGCCTCGTGGGCGGTGCACCGAGTCCTGGCGGAGCGTGGCGAGGGTGCGCCGCCGGTGCGCCTGGTGACCGCGACGGACGGGAACCACGGGCGGGCGGTGGCCCGCATGGCGCGGCTCTTCGGGCAGCGGGCGCGGGTGTTCGTGCCGGACGGGGTGCACCCGGACGCGGTGGCGGCGATCGTTGCGGAGGGCGCCGAGGTCACGGCGGTCGCCGGGTCGTACGACGCGGCGGTGGAGGTGGCGGCGCGGGCCGCCGATGCGCCGGACGCCGTGCTGGTGCAGGACAGTTCGTGGGACGGGTACGAGGAGATTCCCCGGTGGATCGTGGCGGGGTACGCGACGCTGTTCGCGGAGGTCGACGAGCAACTGGCCGCCCTGGGCGCGCCGTTGCCGGACCTGGTCACCGTGCCGGTGGGGGTGGGTTCGCTGGCGCAGGCGGCCGTCACCCACTACCGGAGCCGGGGCGCCGCGGGCCCGGCCCCGGCGCTGCTCGCGGTGGAGCCGGAGGCGGCCGCCTGTGTGCTGGCGAGCCTGCACCGGGGTGAGCGGGTCAGTGTGACGACCGGGACGACGGCGATGGCGGGCCTCAACTGCGGTACGCCGTCCGCACTCGCCTGGCCCGTGCTGCACGCCGGGCTCGACGCCGCGGTCGCGATCACCGACGCGGCGAGCGCGGCGGCGGCCCGGACGCTCGCCGGGCTCGGGGTCTCCTCGGGGCCCTGCGGGGCGGCCACGCTGGCCGGGGCGAGGGCCGCCCTCACCGGCGACGACGCCGCGGACCGCCGTACCGCCCTCGCCGTGGGGCCCGCCGCGACGGTCGTGCTGCTGAGCACGGAGGGGGCCGCGGCGAACCCGCAGGGGACAGCGTCTTCTTGACGGTGCGTCAGGTCAGGGCGGCCTCGATCAGGCAGAACGTGCTGGGGGCCGGCACCGGTGTCACCGACACGATCGTCAGGCCCGCCTGGCGGCACACCTCGTCGAAGTCGGCGCGGGTGCGCTCCCGGCCGCTCACGTTCGCGAGCATGTTGAGGTCGCTGAGGTAGCTGAACCCCGGGCGGTCGGGGGCGACGACCTCCGGCAGGACGGGCTCCACGATCAGGACCCGCCCCTCGGGGGGCAGCACCGCACTGCAGTGGCGGAGGATCGTCACCACGCGGTCGTCCGGCCAGTCATGGAGGATGCTCTTGATCAGATACGCGTCGGCGCCCTCGGGTACCGACGCGAAGAAGTCCCCGGCGACCAGCGCGCAGCGTTCGTCGAGCCCATGGCGGCGCAGGGTCTCCGGGGCCTGGGCGAGCCCTTCCTCCGTGTCGTACACGACGCCGGTGAGCCCGGGGTTCTGCCGGAGCACGGCGGCGAGCAGTGTGCCGTCGCCGCCCCCGACATCGGTGACCGTGCCGAAGCGCCCGAAGTCGTACACCTGGGGCAACACCTCGGCCGTCGACCGGGTGGCCTGGCTCATCGCGGTGTTGAACTGCGCGGACAGCTCCGGGTGTTCCTTGAGGTGGCTGAAGAAGTCGGTGCCGTAGACGGTGTCGAAGGCGGTCTCGCCGGTCCGGACGCTATCCGCCAAGTGCTCCCAGGCGCGCGTCATCGTGGGGTCGGCGAAGATGCCCACGAGGGCCGTGACCGACTCGGGATGACCGGGGTCGAGATAGGCACCGGCCTCGGTGACCGCGAAGGTTCCGGGCTCCCGCTCGCGCAGCAGCCCGAGGCCCGCGAGGGCGCGCAGCAGCCGGGTCATGCCCTGCGGCTGCGCGTCGGCCTCCGCGGCCAGCTCGGCGGCCGTCCGCTCCTTGCCGCCGAACCGTTCGACGATGCCCAACTGGACCGCGGCGCGCACGGTCTGGGCCGCCAGGCCCCCGAACAGGATCTGGGCGAGCTGCTGCCACCCAGCGCCGCCCCCGCCGGGTTCCCCGCCGTTCCCGGCCGCTGCCGTGCCCGCACTGTCCGCAGCCGTCTCGGCTTCCTCGTTCGCCACGATCACACCTCTTCCGTTCGCCGCGGTGTGCGCGCCCGCCACCGCCCGGTTCGCAAGTTAGGTAAGCCTAACTTTGAGGCGCGGGCACCGGAACAGCGCAATGAGCCACCAGACTTGGGGCTTCCAGGCGGCACTTTCCGGTCGAAGCCCACTCCTCAAGCGCTGAACCAATTTGTCAACACTCCAGCTCAGCACGTTGTTCGCGGTTATACCAATGAATCAGGTCCACATCCTGGACACCTCGCGCGGGCCGGTCGCACCCGTCGCGAGCTGGCCGAATATTCGGTCGTTACCCGTTAACCGAACACACACATCCGGAAATCGACCATCCGCCTGGCCTTCACTCTCCGCACAGGCAAGACTCCTGTCCGCAGCGAACAACACACCGCTGCGAGCACATCACTGCGGGCAACACCCGCATCCTTCGAAGCAGTTGAAGAGGAGTTCCTCGTGCGTTGCGTCCTCACCACGCTGACCGCGGCCGCCACCCTCGCGGTCGGCGCCCTGGCCACGGCGGCGGGCACGGCACAGGCCGAGCCCGCGAAGCCCACCGGCCTGTACGCGCCCTCGGCCCTCGTCCTCACCCTCAGCCAGGGTGACCAGGCCACGGCCCCCGTCAGCCGCGCCGTGACCCTGACGTGCACGCCCAAGGCATCGGGGAGCCACCCCGCGCCCAGCGCCGCCTGTGCCGAACTCAGGGGCGTGAGCGGCGAGTTCGGCCAGCTCGTGAGCGCCGCCCCGGCAGGCTTCTGCACCAAGGAGTGGAAGCCGCAGATGGTCACCGTCGACGGGGTCTGGGAGGGCAGACGCGTCTCCTGGACCACGACGTTCGGCAACGGGTGCGAGATGCGGAACGCGCTCGCGAACGGGGTGGCGCTCTCCTTCTGAGCGGCACGCAGTGAGCGGTACGCACTGAGCGGTACGCACCGGGCGATGCGAACCGAGCGGTACTGATCGACCGGTACGGGCTGACGCAGGCCGACGCCGAACGGCGCCGACCGCGCGGCTCCTGCCGACCCGGGAGCCCCGGCCACCTCTCGTGGGGGGAGGCAGCCGGGCCATGGACCCGCGGGCCCCGTTCCCCGTGCGACGGGGCCCGCGCGGTTCTGCTCCTGCGCCCGGCCTACGATGCCGGGCATGGCATCCCGTTCCCCCGCCCGGGTACGGCCCACCCCGATCCGTACCGGGCGGCTGTACCTCGAGCCGCTGCGCACCGAGCACGCCGAGGACATGGCCGTCGTCCTCGCCGACCCGGCCCTGCACACCTTCATCGGGGGCGCCCCGGACCCCGCCCCCGCGCTGCGCGCCCGCTACACGCGGATGCTCGCCGGATGCCCCGACCCCGACATCTCGTGGTGCAACTGGGTCATCCGCCTCTCTCCCGAGGACGGCGACGAGGCGCGGCTCCCGGCCGAGCCGGCGCATCTCCCGACCGAGTCGGCTCACCCTCCGGCCGGAGCGGGCCATCTCCCGCCCGAGGCAGGCCAGTTGGTCGGCACCGTGCAGGCCACGGTCGGACCGGCCGCTCACCTCGGCCTCGGCCCCGGCACCGTGGCGGAGATCGCCTGGGTCGTGGGCACGGACTGGCAGGGGCGCGGCATCGCGTCGGAGGCCGCGCGGTCCCTCGTCGACTGGCTCGACCACCAAGGGGTGCCCCTCGTCGTCGCGTACATCCACCCCGACCACGCCGCGTCCGCCGCCGTCGCCCGGGCCGCCGGGCTCACGCCCACGGACGACTGGCAGGACGACGAAGTCTGCTGGCGGCGGCCCCCGTCGACCACCCCCGACACCCGGCACGCCGACCCGTCGGACAACCGGTCCGGCTGAGCGGCACGCTGGAAAGCTGAGCGGAACACCCGAAACAGGTGCGCTGTCCGGTGTTGGCCGGATTCGCACGGGCGCCCTCACACGGCGCGTGGCAGCCTTGACAAGGATGTCTTTCGGGGGAGGCAGCGGTGGAGATCAGTGACGTATTACGGACCCGGCAACGCGAGATCACCGTCCTGGTGACGGAGGACGACACACTCGACCGCAGAGCCTTCACCCGGCTGCTGCAGCACGAGCCGGGGCTGCGTCCGGTCGGCGCCGTGGAGGCACCGTCCGACGTGGTGCGGGAGGCCGTGCGGCTCGCGCCCGACGTCGTCCTGGTCGACCTGGAGCGCACCGAACGGGCCCTGGAGACGGTGGCCGCACTCCGCAGGCACTGCCCGCGCGCCCGGTGCATCGTCCTGACCACGGCGGGCGACGTGGCCCAGTTGAGGGCCGCCGTCGCGGCCGGGACCTGCGGATTCGTGCGCAAGACGGTGTCGGTGGCGGGCCTGCGGGAGGTGATCCGACGGGTGCTCGCCGGGGAACGCGTCCTCGACCCGGAGCTCTCGGTGCGCGCCCTGCTCGCCGAGCGATGTCCGCTCACTCCGCGCGAGTGCGAGATCCTCCGCGTCTCCCGGGAGCTTGCGACGGTGGCCGAGATAGCGGCCGCCGTCTCCTTGTCTCCCGGCACCGTGCGCAACTACCTGTCCCGGGCCATCACGAAGACGGGCGCCCGCAACCGCAAGGAGGCGGCGGAGTCGGCCACGCGGCATGGGTGGATCTAGGCCGGGTCCGGCGGATGAGGCCGCGCGATCTCTGCGGCGCGGTCTCGTCGCAGGTGAGCGGGCGGCAGTCGGCGGCCGACGACAACGCCTCACATCGGCGCGCGCCCACGCCCGCGACCGCGGCACGATCCGCCGGACAGGCCCTCACACCTTGCCGATGCACCACGTCGGGGCACCCGGACGTCACTGCGTCCGGCCCGGCAGCTCCGGCAGCACGTCCGCGCAGAACCGCTCCACGCTCGCCCGGGCCACCGCACCGTCGACCGCGCCGAAGTCCACCTGCCACAGGAAGCCGTCGACGTCGAGGATCTCGGCGATGTGCCGGATCCGGTCGGTGACGCGGCGGGCGTCGCCGACGACGGCGCCGCCGAGGGTGCGGAACGACTCGGGGGTCATCGCACGGATGGCCCGGCTCATCCCCGTATAGCCGCGGTAGTCGGTGGAGACCGTCGACGTCCACGCGTCCGCCGACTCCGCCCACACCCGCAGGTA
Source organism: Streptomyces sp. NPDC059009 (assembly GCF_042740175.1). Taxonomy (NCBI): domain Bacteria; kingdom Bacillati; phylum Actinomycetota; class Actinomycetes; order Kitasatosporales; family Streptomycetaceae; genus Streptomyces; species Streptomyces sp. NPDC059009. Next base: position 153,727 of record NZ_JBHYJB010000008.1, read on the forward strand.
GTGGGCGAGGAGCGGGTCGGCGGTGGCGCCGGCCTCGCGGTCGTCCGAGCCGACGTACAGGGGCAGGCTGGCCAAGACGCGCGGGGCCCGGCCCGGGTGTCCCGCCTGCTCGAAGCTCTCGCGGTACACGGCGATGTGGTCGGCCATCTCCTCCAGCGGGGTCAGCGCCGGGGTCACCAGGAGCCCGTGGCCCTGCTCGCCCGCCCAGGCGAAGCTGGAGCGGGAGCGGACGGCGGCGATCCAGGTCGGCGGGTGCGGGGACTGCACGGGGCGGGGCAGCGTGGTGGCGTCGGCGAACCGGAAGAAGGGGGTGTCGACGGTGACCTTCTCCTCGGTCCACAGGCGGCGGACCGCGTCCAGGGTGGCGGTGAAGCGCTCCCTGCTGCCGTCCATCGGGACGCCGAACGCCTCGAACTCGTACGGGAGATAGGCGCGCGCGAACCCCACGTCGAGCCGTCCGCCGCTGAGCGCGTCCACCATCGCGGTCTCGGAGGCGAGCTGGACCGGGTGGTGGAAGACCGGGAGCACGCAGCCCGTCATCAGCCGCACCCGGGTGGTGACCGCGGTGACCGCCGAGAGGAAGGCGAGCGGGCTCGGACAGTAGCCGCCGTAGGCGCGCAGATAGTGCTCGGTGATCTTGACGTGGCTGAGCCCGGCCTGGTCGGCGTACCGGCTCAGGTCGAGGACCGTGCGGAAGTACTCCGGCGCGGACAGGCCGTGGGGTTCGGCATCGGGCAGGAACGACAGACCGTGCTCCATGACGTACGTACTCCTTCTTCTTCTCAATCACTCCGATTGCCGTGCTCGGGCGCCCGGTCGGGCGGGCTCAGAGCACCGCGAACACGAAGAACACGACGTGCGCCACGACCAGCGGCGCCACGTCCGGGACCGCCCAGAAGACGAGTCCGTGCACGATCCCCATGACCACGCCGCCCACCACGGGGAACATGGCGCCCTGCCAGGACGACATGAAGAACGCCTGCATCACGATGAACAGGACGATCGAGGTGGTGAGGGCGACGACGGGGCCCGCGTCGCGCAGCCAGGTGATCGCCACGCCCCGGAACACCAGCTCCTCGGAGGCCACTTGGACGCCGGTGAGACCGAGCGCCGCCCACAGCGGCAGCACCTTCAGGGCGGTCAGGTGGTGGCGGATCCAGCCGCCGCGCGAGCGGCCGAGCCAGGACCGCAGCGCCATCCCCTGGTCCTCGCGGCCGCCACCGCCGGGGGCCGCCGGGCGGGTGCGGACGGCGGTGCGTGAACGCGCGTCGGCGTGTGGGGAGTTGGAGATCCGGGAGGACGGTGGTGCGGCCGCCCGCCGGGTCGGTTTGCCACGTACGAGGGTCATCTCGATCAGGGCCCGGCACAGCAGCGAGCCGAGCGCCAGTTCTCCGATGCCGAGCAGCACGCCGAGGCCGAGCAGCTGCAGGCTCGCCAGGCCGCTCACCAGCATGCCGGGGCTGATGCCGGTCACCGCGAGGAGCGCGGCCACCACGACGACGTGGCTGGCCCCGGCGACGGCGAGTTCGAACACGTCGGCGCGCTGTGCGGTGCCCCAGCGGGCCGGGCCGATCCGGGTCACCGCCGCCAGGTACCGCGCGGCGCGGAACAGCGCGGCCTTGCCGAGCCAGTAGTAGAGGAGCACCACGGACATGAGGACCAGGACGCGCACCGTGGTGTTCATGGCAGCCTCCGTCGGGTCGACGCGGCGGGCCGCGCCCGGTGGTAGCGCCACACCCCGGCGTTGAACAGGGCGTGCCCGACGACGGCGGGCAGCACCGTCCCGGTGAGCAGCACGGCGGCCGTGCACAGCGCCGCCAGGGGCAGCTTGGAGAGCACCTGTCCCCAGCCGAAGAAGACGTGCGACACGGCGAAGACGAGCTGCACTCCGATAACCGCGGCGATGGCGAGTCCGACGGTGCCGGCGCGCAGGGCGAGGCCCAACAGGGCGCCCCGGTAGACGAGTTCCTCGGCGGCCGCGACGGCGAGCAGGAGCGGCAGGTGCACCCGCAGGTCGGCGGAGGTGGGCGCGAAGTCGTTGCGGGCCTCGATGAGTCCGGTGCGCCGCTCGGCGGGGGCCGCGGCGGCGACGGCGACCCCGGCAGGGCGTGCGGCGCCCGACCGCAGCGCCACGGGCCGGTCGTCGCGCACGGAGTGCCCGGCGCGCCGCCCCCACCACCGGGTGACGGACCGGTCGGCGCGCGTGGCCGCGTACCCGACGAGCGGGCCGAGCAGCAGCCCCGCGGCCAGGCCCGTCGCCCCGGCGTCCCGCACCGGCCTGACCACCCCGGCGCCGAGCAGCGCGGCGCCGCCGAGCACCGTGAGGGCGCAGACCCCTAGGTGCAGGCCGAGCATCGGCAGGCGGCGCAGGGCGGGCCAGCGGGTGTGCAGGTGGGAGGCGAGGGTCATGGAGGCGAGGCCGAGCATGACGACGGTGGCGGCGAGCAGCGGCCGGGTGTCGGCCGGGACGGCGCCGGTGAGTTCAGGGGAACGGATGAGGGGCATGCCGCCGGAACCCTCCGTACGCCGCGAACCGGGGATGGGCCGCCGTGGGTGCGCTGGGCAGCGGCAGCGTGAGCAGGTCGGGGCTCCAGAACCGGGGGACGACGAAGCCGAGTCCGGCGGTGTCGACGGTGGTGAGGTCGGCGCCGTAGAGGCGTTTGCCGGTGTCGTGGAAGGCCCTGATGAAGGACGCTACGGAGCGCTCCGGGTCCGGGTTCCGCGGGTCCGGCGACAGGTCGTCGGCGCTCGCCTCGTCGCAGTCGCCGTAGCGGGCCTCGACGACGCGGGCGCCCTTGGGGGACGCGGCGAGGACGACGTTGCTCTCCAGGTCGAAGATGGCCTCGTCGCTGTCGCCCGCGGCCCCGGTGGCGTGGTCCTGGACGCTGGTCCAGGTGGCGAGGGCGCGGACGCCGACGCCTTCGAGGAACGCCTTGTACATGGCGGACTCCAGGCGTTCGTCGATGCCGAGGCCCACGGCGACGGCGGGTATCTGGCCGCCGGGCTCGCGGATGAGGCAGGCGATGGTGAAGCCGGGCAGGTCGGCGCTGGGCAGCACGTGGAACTCGGGCTGTCCGCCCAGCGGATGGCAGTGCCGGTCGATGAGGCGCAGGAGTGCGGCGCAACGCGCGCCGGGCCGGATCCGCACCGACCGGGTGCCGCCGTACCAGTGCCCGACGGCCGCGTCGATCTGCACCATCTCCTGGAGCGCGCCGAGCGCCGCCTTGTGCGGGTCGGTGTGCGCGGCGGTGCCGGTGGTGACGGCGGGCTGCACCCAGGGCTCGCCCTCGGTGTCGCGCACCACGTAGCCGACGGTCGTCAACTGGGCGGGCAGCCAGGTCTGTTGCCCGTCGCGCAGGCAGGTGAAGCGGCTCCAGCCGATCGGGTCCTCGGCGCGCGGGCGGCGGAAGGGGAAGCCGACGCTCGTCAACTGCTCCTCGGTGTACGGGGTGTAGGCGCCGATGGGGAAGTGCGGCTCGTCGCCGAGGTCGGCCTCGGGGGTGAACCGGACGGGAAACGCCCCGCTGACGGCGGCGACGTATCCGGCGTAGCGCTCGACGACCTCGCCGAGGGTGCGGATGTGGGACTCGTAGGGGCGCACGCCGTAGCCGCCGATGTGGTAGCTGCCGAGTTTGGGGCGGGGCTGGTCGCGCAGGACGTGGACGCCGGTGAGGTCGCCGCCGGAGACCATGAGGCGGGGCGCGTAGCGGGGCCGGGTGAGGAAGCCGAGTTGGGGCATGAGGCCGCACAGCGGGGCGTGCATGCGGCGGCGCAGCCGGCGGGTCTGCACGTCGGGCGGCTCGACCAGGCGGAGCCCGGACTCGGTGCGCAGCTCAGGCATCGATCCACCGCCGCACGTCGAAGTAGACCTCGGTGCCGTCGCGTTCGGGCACGGTGCCGCAGGAGGGGCAGCCGGGCAGGCGGAGCACCTCGGAGTAGACCATCTCCATCGACGGCAGGTAGATGCCGAGGACCTTGCCGACGGTGCTGGTGGCGCCGGTGACCGCCATGTTCAGGGCTTCGAGGGCGGTGTGCGAGGCGAGCAGCGAGGTCAGTACGCCGGTGCCGCCGTCGCCGTGTTCGGCGAGCGGGCCCTCGGCGCTCGCGAGGGCCTTCTTGTAGCGCTGGTAGGCGGCGCCCTCGCGGAGGTTCATCACGACGCGGGTCTCGAAGCAGGTGAAGCAGGCCGTGCTGTCCGGGACGAAGGTCGGGCCGACCAGGAGCAGCGGTCCGTCGAGGGCCGCCTGGATCCAGGGGGTGCCGAGGGCGAGGGCGACGCGGTTGAGGGTGGCGAGGCGCAGCGGGTGCACGGCGTCGCCGATGTGCACGAGGAGGCAGCCGCGCCAGTCCTCGAACTGCTCCGCGAACCGCTCGAAGGCGAGCCCGTCCTCCAGGGTGTCCAGCGGGCACTGGTCGAGCAGGCGCAGCTGTTCGGCGCTGTCCTCGGGGCCGCTGACGGTGAGCTGTTCGTGGGTGCCGAGGAGCGCGGCCACCTGGGCCGCGGAGCTGCCGCCGCCGAGGATGCGCACGGACTCGGTCGCGGCGCGCTCGACGCGGCCGGTCGCGGTGCGGTCGAGGTAGGCGTCGAGCGCCGTGGACGGGCCGTGCTCGAGGACGGCGAGCTGGTCCAAGTGGTCGATGAGCGCCTCTAGTTCGGTGCGGGTGACCCCGGCCTCCTTGGCGAGCTGGGACCGGTCCCGGGTGCCGTCGAGGCCGCTCACCAGGGTGCTGAGGCGGCCGGCGCCGCTGTGGTCGACGAGCGTGATGGACTGGGGGTTCCAGACCCCCGAGCGCAGCTCCACGGTGTTGCGGTCGTGCGGGACCACCGCGTAGACGGACTTGATGCGCACGGTGCGGCTGGTGCGTCGCGTGGACACGGACTTCTCCTCCCGGTTTCGGTTCAGCCCATGAGTGCGGCGGCAGTCACGGACAGGTCGGTGCGCCCCTGGCGGGGTGCGTTGAGGTACTGCAGCTCGATGAAGGCGTCGGCGACGGCGTCGGGCGGCAGGCGCACCCCGTCGTCGTCGCGCACCACGGTCGTGACGGACGCGAAGAACTCCAGGAGGGTGCGGCAGGCCCGCTGGTCGAGGACCTCGTCGAAGGGGAGCCCGGTGCGCTCCTCCCACCAGTCGCGGCGTGCGCCCTCGTACGTCGTGAGGGACTGGTAGAGCATGCGGGGCGCGATGGCCGCGGAGCCGAGGGCGTAGTCCTCCTCGAAGGCGAGCGGGTCGCGGTTGTAGTCGAGGAGGCGGCCGCGGGCGTGCGAGAGGTAGCGGCCGCCGAGCACGGAGGTGGCGCCGGAGCCGAACCCGGCCCAGTCGCAGCGGAGTTGGAAGTAGGCGAGGTCGCTGTGGCAGAGGTGCCGGTCGGCGCCGAAGTGGCTCATGGCGTACTCGGGGAAGCCCGCGTCGGTCAGGAGCTCGGCGCCCACCGCGTAGCCACGCTTCTGTTCGTCGCGGTCGATGTGCCGGTTGCCGCGGCCGAGTTGACGGCGCATCACGGTGCCGTGGGCTGGCCGGTAGGGGTAGAGCGCGACGTGGGTGAGGGGCAGGCCGAGGGCGGTGCGCACGGCGTCGGCGGTCTCCTCGGGCGGCTGTCCGGGGAAGCCGCAGATCAGGTCGATGCTGATGTCCTCGAACCCGGCGTCGGCCGCCGCCCGGACGATGCGCTGGGCCTGGGCGGCGTCGTGGCTGCGGCCCAGGGTGCGCAGGCGCCGGTCGTCGAAGGACTGCACACCGCTGCTGAGGCGCCGGAAGCCGACCTCGCGGAACGCGGCGAGCTTCTCCGGGTCGAGCGTCTCGGGGCTGCACTCGATGGTGGCCTCGCGCAGCCCGTCCCGGAGCGGGAACGCCTCGTGCAGGGCCGTGCTCACCTTGGCGATCTCGTCGAGGGTGAGGATGGAGGCGGTGCCGCCGCCCCAGTACAGGATGGCCGGCCGGTAGCCGGAGGCGGTCAACTCGGCGCCGCGTGCGGTGATTTCGTGGCAGAGGGCGTCGATGTAGCGCAGCCGCGGCTGGTCGGTCTCCTTGAGCAGGAGCTCGGCGGTGGGGACCTCGGTGACCCAGTCGCAGAAGTGGCACTTGGAGCGGCAGAACGGGATGTGCAGATAGACCAGGAGCTCGCGCTCCGTCCCCTTGTGCGGGCCGCTGTTCACTCCAGCCTCCCCAGGACCACCGTGTGCACCGCGGCCCGCAGCACCCCGTCGACGCCGAGCGCCGCGTGCAGGTCGTCGTCGACGAAGCTGGCGCAGTCGGTGGAGCCGAGGCCGAGCGAGGTGACGGCCAGGTGCATGTTCTGGGCGATGGCGCCGGACTCGTGCAGGACGAAACGCAGGCCGCGCGGCCCGTACTTGCGCATGCTCCGCCAGGGGCTCGCGACCAGCACGACGAGCGCGGCCGCGGTGTCGAAGGCGATGGAGGTGCCCGGTGTGGTGAAGGCGTCGAGGACCCGGTCGACCCCGGCCTGGCCGTCCTCCTTGACCAGGACGTCCCGCACCGGCTGGTAGCGGTACACGCCGATGTCGAGCCCGGTCACGTCGAGGGCCACCACGTGCAGCGCGACCGGGAAGAGGCCGCCGCCGCTGGGCGCGGTGCGGAAGCGGAACGTCTCGTGGCCGCCGCGCAGCAGCTCCACGTCGGCCTCCGCCGTCAGTCCGTCGGCGAGCCGGAGGACGGTCGCCAACTCGGCGGCGGCGATGGGGTCTCCGCTGTAGCGGCGGACGCTGCGGCGGCGCATCAGGGCCTCGCCGAGCTCCATGGTGGCGGGCACCGAAGCGGGCAGCTCGGTGCGCTGATGGCTCGCCACCGGGTCGTCGTCGAGCTGGGCGAGGGTGGTGACCATGGGGTCGCCGAAGTAGTCGGTGGCCGACAGGACGCCGTCGCGGTCGTGGGCGCGCAGCCTGCTGGCCGTCAGGAACTCCTCGGCGACGCGGCTGCCGGTGGCGCCGGGCGGCTCGGCGCCCAGGTTGTCGAAGCGGAGCTGGTGCGTGCGCACCCCCACGGCGCGTGCCTCGGGTGCCAGTACGCGGTAGGCGTTGATGCCGAGGCTGAACTGGGTGAGACCGGAATCCTCGTTCATGTCCTTGTCCCTCCTGCCGGGTCCGCTCGGCCGTCGTCGGATGCCGCGGCGTCGTCGGCGGCGTCGGGTCCGTCGAACATCTCGGTGGTGGCGGGCACGCGGCGGGCGAGCGCGATCGACTGGTCCTTCAACTGCTCCTCGCTGACCGGGTTCGCGTAGGTGCCGAGCGCGAAGGTGGCGTGCGCCCACTCGCTGAGCTCGACGATCCCCATGCGGTTGCCCTCGGCGTCATTGAGGCTCGCGCCGCGGCCCATGGAGTCGCCCGCCTCGCCCCGGTAGAAGGGGCTGTCCCGGAATTGATCGCGGAACTCGTCGCGGATCTTCTTGGGCAGCGGAAGGTCATAGGGACCGGCCACGACGGTGCCGCCCGCCGCCTTCCACGCGGCGAGCGCCGCGTCTATGTCGTCGACCGCGAACATCACGGTCACGCCCTCACCGGGGAAATGCCGCTTGTTCACGGTGAGCAGGATCCCGTCACTCGACACCGGCGCATGGAAAGAAATCTGTCCGGGCGCGAGCGAGCGGGCGAGCCGAAGACCGAGAAAGTCCTCGTAGAACTCAATTCCGGCGTCGACGTCATCGACGGGCACATTGATGATGACTGGTTTGGGAATCATCTCTTCTCCTCACGGCGGCGGGGTGCCCAGGCAGGTGCCGGGCGCAGCGCTGCGCCCGGCACCCCTTCACTCAGCTCAGCGGCCGCACAACGGCGCCGCAGGACGTGGACGTGCACCCCGCGCAACAGGACGACGCCCCCGGCACGACGACGCCGAAGGCGCCGCTGTCCGCGGCCGACACCAGGCCGGGCTGGAGAGCCGAACTACGGTGCTCGACGACGATCACACTCTCGATCTTCATCAGAATTCACCTCCTGGATCATTTATCGATGGACGCACGGAGCGTGAATTCAGAATGCCCCGCACAAGTGCCAAAGTATGGGAAGCGAGAACGTCGACTGTCAATGTCTGGATTCTTGAACGGGCGTCACCAATAAACGATTACAAATGTCATTGGTAAGTGATTACACACCTGTTTTGGAGAATGATCTACTGCTACGCTGGCGCGGCTTACGAGCGTCGAATGAGGCGGGATGGGGGCGGGATGACAGCGGCGGCAACGGCGGAGATCCTGGTGCGCATTCGGGAGGTCGACGTCGTCCGGCGGCGCGGCTCCACCCGGGTGCGGGCCCTGTCCGGGGTCAGCCTCGACGTGCGGCGCGGCGAACGCGTGGCGCTCCTCGGCGCCAACGGCGCGGGCAAGACGACGCTCACCCACGTCCTGCTGGGGCTGCTGCCGCCGCAGACCGGCACCGTCGAGGTGCTCGGCGGCTCCCCCGCCCCGGCGCTCGCGGCCGGCGAACTCGGCGCGATGCTCCAGGAGGCCGGACTGATGCGCAACGTGCGCGTCGGTGAACTCCTCGCCCTGGTCACCGAGTTGTACGGGCGCCGCGCCAGCGCCGACGTCCTCGCCGAGACCGGGTTACGGGAGTTGCGCAAGCGGCCGGTGGAGCAGCTCTCCGGGGGAGAGCGGCAGCGGCTGCGCCTCGGCCTCGCCCTCGCGGGGCTGCCCCGGCTGCTCTTCCTCGACGAGCCCACCGTCGCCCTGGACGTCGCGGCCCGGGCCCGCTTCTGGGACATCCTCAACGAGCGTGCGCAGGGCGGCGCCACGGTCCTTTTCACCACGCACTACCTGCACGAGGCGGAGCAGTTCGCCGACCGCGTCGTGGTGCTGCGGGCGGGCCGGATCGTCGCGGACGGCACGGTCGACGAGCTGCGCTCGGCCTTCACCGAGAGCCGGATCTCCTTCCGTACGGACGAACCGCTCGCCGAGGGGTGGCTGCGCGGACTGCCCGGAGTTCGGACAGTTGAACAGCGCGCCGCCGCCGAACAGCGCGCCGCCACCCATGTGTTGACGACCGTCGACAGCGACGCGACCCTCGCCGCGCTCTACGCGAAGGTCGCCGGGGCGGGCGGGATCGCGCTGCGCGGCGTCACGCTGACCTCCGCGTCGCTGGAGGACGCCGTGTCCGAACTGCTCACGCCGCCCCAGGACGAAGAGGGCGCACCGATGCCGGAGGGGACGGCCTGACATGCTGCGCTACGCGAAGCTGGACACGCTGTGCCTCATCCGCAGCGTCTACTTCCTCACCTTCTCCGTGCTGTTCTCGGCGGGCTTCTACCTGATGTTCACCGTGGTGGCGTCCGACGCGCTCTCCGACAGCCCGCGGTTCGCCCGCGACTACATGCTCTCCATGTCGGTGTCGGGCGCCTTCTTCGGAGCGCTCAACGGCGCGGGCATCCGCCTCGGCGCCGAACGCGGCGAGGGCTGGGCCCGCCAGGTGCTCCTCACCCCGCTGACCGGCCCCGCCTACCTCGGCGCGAAGGCCCTCACGGCGTGGCTGGCCACCCTGCCCGCGACCGTCGTCGTCTTCGCGCTCGGCGCGCTGGTCAACGACGTGTCGATGCCCGCGGGCGACTGGCTCGCCGCGCTCGGCGTGATCTGGGGCGCGAGCCTGGTGTTCGTGGTGGCGGGGCTCGCGGTGGGTCTTGTCGCGGTCGGCGAGGCCGCCCAGTTCACCTGCCTCGGCGTCTTCTTCCCGCTGGCGCTGCTCGGCGGACTCTGGTTCCCGCTCGACGACTTCCCGGCCGGACTGCGCCGCGCCGCCGACTACTTGCCGACGCGCGCCCTGGACCAGCTGGCCACGCTCGTCACGCCCGGCGACGCGGGCACGTCGTGGGTGCGCCCGCTCCTGGTGCTCTTCTGCTGGGGCGCGGTGCTCGCCACGGTGGTCGTGAGCCGGTCCCGGCCCGCCGTGCTGGCCCGGGTGTAGCCCTTCTCCGCCCCTGTACGGGTTTACGGGTCTTACGGCTTACGGCTTACGGCTTACGGAGCACTCCCCCGTACTCGTAGATCCCCGTCTTCGCGTCGGTGGCCCCCAGGTAGGGGCGCAGCTCGTCGTGGACCGGGGCGAGGGCGGGCTGTTCGGGGTCGGGGCGCCAGTCGACGAGGTCGACCAGGCCCGGGTCGAGGGGTTCCAGGCCGTCGAGGAGGGCGTCGACCTCGGCGGGCGTGCGGGTCTGCCAGGGGACGCCGCTGCCGGAGATGTGCGCCGTCATCGCGGCGCCCCTGGCCGGGTCGTCGGCGACCACCTGGGAGAGGCCGAGCAGACTGCCGGGCGCGGCGCGGTCGAGGACGGTGCGCAGCACGCGCCGGGGGTCGTCGGCGTCGGTGAGGTGGTGCACCACGGACAGGAACAGCACCGCGACGGGCTCGTCGAAGTCGATCAGGCGGGCCACGTCCGGGTGGGCGAGGACGGCCTCCTGGTCGCGCATGTCGGCGGTGATCACGGCGGTGCTCGCGTCGTCGGCCAGCAGGGCGCGGCCGTGGGCGAGGACGATCGGGTCGATGTCCACGTAGACGACGCGGGCGTCGGGCACGAAGCGCCGGGCGACCTGGTGGACGTTGTCGTCGGTGGGCAGCCCGCAGCCCATGTCGAGGAACTGGCGGATGCCCGCCTCGCGGGTCAGATGGCGCACCGCGCGGTAGAGGAACTCACGGTTCTGCCGGGCGATGTCGACGCACTCGGGGAAGTGCGGGAGCGTGGAGAGCAGGAAGTTCCGGTCGACCTCGTAGTTGTCCTTGCCGCCGAGCATCCAGCCGTAGGCGCGCGCCGACGTCGGTATGTCGTAGGGAATGGACGGCTCCTCGGCCGCGCTGTCACTGACCATGGCGCGACACTATCCCGTGATCCACGTTCGGGTGAACCCGTCCCGGAGTCGCCAACACCCGGGCGGGGAACGGGGGTTGGGGCGCCCGGCGGTACGGTCGCACGGTGTCCCGGACATGCGGAGTGCCGCACTCCCGAACTCGCCACCGTGGCGTACGCCACCCGGCCGCCATCCGGGCCGCCCGATGACGGATGATCTACGCATAGGGCCAACCGAATCACCAGAGAGGACCTCCCTATGGAAGAGCGCTTCGACGTCGTCGTGCTCGGAGCAGGACCGGGCGGCTACGTGGCCGCGATCCGCGCCGCCCAGCTGGGCAAGCGCGTAGCGGTCGTCGAGGAGAAGTACTGGGGCGGTGTCTGTCTCAACGTGGGCTGCATCCCGACCAAGGCCCTCCTGCGCAACGCCGAGCTGGCGCACATCTTCAACCACGAGGCGAAGACCTTCGGCATCAAGGTGGACGGCCAGGTCTCCTTCGACTACGGCCAGGCGTACAGCCGCAGCCGTGAGGTCGCGGACGGCCGGGTCAAGGGCGTCCACTTCCTGATGAAGAAGAACAAGATCACGGAGTTCGACGGCCGGGGCACCTTCCTGGACGCCAACACCCTCCAAGTCGCGAAGTCCGACGGCACCACGGCGACGATCTCCTTCGAGAACTGCATCATCGCCACCGGCGCCACCCCGAAGCTGCTGCCCGGCACCAGCCGCAGCGACCGCGTCGTCACGTACGAGGAGCAGATCCTCGCCGAGGACGTGCCGCAGTCCATCGTGATCGCGGGCGCCGGCGCCATCGGCATCGAGTTCGCCTACGTCCTGCACAACTACGGCGTGAAGGTCACCATCGTCGAGTTCCTCGACCGGATCGCGCCGCTGGAGGACGCCGACGTCTCCAAGGAGCTCGCCAAGCAGTACCGCAAGCTCGGTATCGACGTGCTGACCTCGACGCGCGTCGAGTCCATCGACGAGTCGGGCCCGCAGGTGCGTGTGACGGTCACCGGCAAGGACGGCGCACAGCAGGTCCTGGAGGCCGACAAGGTCCTCCAGGCCATCGGCTTCGCACCGAACGTGACGGGCTACGGCCTGGAGGCCACGGGTGTGGCGCTGACCGAGCGCGGCGCGATCGACATCGACGGCCGCGGCCGCACCAACGTGCCGAACATCTACGCCATCGGCGACGTGACCGCGAAGCTGATGCTCGCGCACACCGCCGAGTCCATGGGCATCGTGGCCGCCGAGACCATCGCGGGCGCCGAGACCATGGAGCTCGACTACCCGATGATCCCGCGCGCGACCTACTCGCAGCCGCAGATCGCCAGCTTCGGCTGGACCGAGGCGCAGGCCAAGGAGAAGGGCTTCGACGTCAAGGTCGCCAAGTTCCCCTTCACCGCCAACGGCAAGGCGCACGGCCTCGGCGACTACGTCGGCTTCGTGAAGGTCATCGCCGACGCCACGCACGGCGAGATCATCGGCGCCCACCTGATCGGCCCGGACGTCACGGAGCTGCTTCCCGAGCTGACCCTGGCCCAGCAGTGGGACCTGACCGTGCACGAGGTCGCGCGCAACGTGCACGCGCACCCGACGCTCGGTGAGGCCGTCAAGGAAGCGGTGCACGGCCTGGCCGGACACATGATCAACTTCTGACCCGGCGCGGGACCGGTCCTGGACCGGAGCCCGCTCCGCCCACCGGCCCCGTCACTGCTCCAAGTGGCGGGGCCGACCGGTCCGGAAGATCATGGCGGAACGCGACTGAATGCCTCGGGGGCGAGGAGAGGCAGTTCCGCATGTTTGCTGGCCTGGGCCGATTCGTCGTCCGCCGCGCCTGGTGGATCATCATTGCGTGGGTGGTGGCGGCCGGCGCCGTGATCTCGCTGGCGCCGAAGCTCACCTCCAGCTCCGACGAGGCGAGCTTCCTTCCCGACCACTACGAGTCGATCCGCGCCGCCGACGTCCAGGAGAAGGACTTCCCCAAGCAGGAGAACATCGGCGCGGTCATCGTCTTCGAGCGCTCCGACGGCGGGAAGCTCACCGAGGCCGACTCCGCGAACGTGGTCCGCATCTCCAAGGACCTCCAGGCGAAGAAGATCCCGGACGTCCAGCAGATCGTCCCGGGCGAGGTCTCGCCCAACAAGCTGGTGCAGACGGCCATGGTGGCGATGCCGAAGGTCACCAACCCCGAGGACACCAAGCAGCAGGACGCGGTCAAGGACCTGCGCGCGGACCTGAAACCGGAGTTGAAGGGCACGGACCTGTCGGCCGGGATCACCGGCTCCGCCGCCCAGGCCCTGGACGAGAGCGACGCGTCGAAGAAGGCGGGCATGCTCGTCGGGGTCGGCACGATCGTGATCATCATCGTGCTGCTCCTCGTGATCTTCCGGAGCCCGATCATCGCGTTCCTGCCCGTCGTCCTGATCGGCCTGATCTCGCCGATGGCGACCGGTCTGATCGCCGCCGCCAACAAGGCGTTCGACATGAAGGCGGACTCCTCGATCCAGGAGCTGCTGACCGTCGTCCTGTTCGGCGTCGGCACGGACTACATCCTGTTCCTCCTCTTCCGCTACCGGGAGGCGCTGCGCGCGGGCGAGGACCCCAAGGGCGCGATGGTGCACGCCGTCGAGCGGGTCGGCGAGGCCATCACCTCGGCGGCGGGCGCCGTCATCGTCGCCTTCGCCGCCCTCACGCTCTCCTCCCTCGGCATGCTCCGCTCGATGGGCCCCGCCCTGGCCATCGCCGTGTTCCTGACCCTGCTCGCCGGGCTCACGCTGGTGCCCGCGGTGGTCTCCAAGCTCGGTACGAAGGTCTTCTGGCCCTCGAAGTCCTGGCAGCGCGAACCGCACGGGACGGGCTTCGCCAAGCTCGGCGGCTCGATCGCCCGCAAGCCCGCCGTGTGGGCCGTCGTCTCCGCCCTGTTCATGGGCGCCCTGGCGCTCGGCGCGCTCGGCTACCAGGCCAACTTCGACCTGGCCGGGTCCTCGCTGCCCAAGAACAAGGAGTCGATGGTCGCCCTGAAGAACCTCCAGAAGGGCTTCCCGGCGGGCACCACCGACCCGACCTCCGTCTATCTGACCTCCACCACCGACAAGCCGCTCACGGACGCGGAAGCCGACGTCTTCCGCACGAAGCTCGCGGACGTCAAGGGCGTGGGCCAGGTGGCCGAGCCGGTCCTGAGCCCGGACAAGTCCACCGCCTCGTACTCCGTGGTCCTCGCCGATCCGCCCGCCTCCGACCAGGCGCTCGCGACGGTCAAGGACAAGCTGCGGCCGGCCGCGCACGCCGATGCGCCACCGGGGACGAAGGCCCTCGTCGGCGGGATCACCGCGGTGTACGTCGACATCAACAAGGCCGTGGACCGCGATTATTCGGTGGTCTTCCCGGTGGCGGCACTGGCCATCATGGTCATCCTCGGCCTGCTGCTGCGCAGCCTGGTGGCGCCCTGGTACCTGATGCTGTCGGTGGCTCTCGGCTTCGGCGCGACGCTGGGTGCGACCTCGCTCCTGTTCACGAAGATCGGCAGCCAGCCGGGCCTGATGTTCATGCTGCCGGTGATCATGTACTTGTTCGTGGTCGCGCTCGGCACGGACTACAACATCCTGATGGTCTCCCGCCTGCGCGAGGAGGCCCGCGAGGGCCGCAGCCCGCACGACGCGGCGGGCACGGCGGTACGCCACTCCGGGCCGACCATCGGCTCCGCGGGCGTCATCCTGGCGGGCACCTTCGCGACGCTGATGCTGGCGGGCAACTCGACGCTCTCCCAGATGGGTTTCTCGCTCTCGTTCGGCATCGCGATCGCGGCGTTCATCATGGCGATGCTCTTCACCCCGTCGCTCACGGCCCTCATCGGCCACGCGGCGTGGTGGCCGGGGCACGGGGACCAGAAGCGCAACGGGTCGTCGGGGACGCCGAGTTCGGGCCCCACGCCGCCCGCTCCGGCTACGGAGCCGGGGCCGTCCGACGGGAGCGCCCCACCCCGGTGAACGCGCCGAGCAGCGCGATCGCCATCACACAGCCGCCCACGGCCAGACACACCGCGGCGACCCCGAACCCGGCGGCCGCCGCGGTGACGGCCGCGGCACCGAGCGGCCCGAGCGCGGAGTGCAGGGTCCAGAACGCGGCGGTGACCCGGCCGAGCAGATGCCCCGGTGTCACCTCCTGGCGCAGCGACATCGAGCTGATGCCCGCGACGCCGGTGCCGCACAGCATCCCGGCGGCCAGCACACCGAGCACCACGACGCTCGACGAGAGGCCGAGCACGGCCACACACGCGCCCGTCACCGTGGTGGCCCCGATCCACACCACCCCGAACCCGCCCCGCTCGCGCAGCCGGGCGACCGCCAGAGAACCGACGAAGGTGCCGAGGGTACCCGCGGCCAGGACATAGCCGACGGTGCTCTCCGCATGCCCGAGATCCTCTTTCACGCGGAAGATGAGCACGTCGGTGATCCCGTACGTGAGAAAGGTGATCCCGGACAGCAGGACGGTGAGGGGACGCAGCACCGGATGCCGCCACAGGAACCGGGCGCCCGCCAGGAACTCCCCCTTCACACCGCCCTGTTGCCCCTCGGGCCGCCCCGCGGCCCGGACCTTCACGAAGAGGATGCCGAGGGCCGAGACCGCGAACGTCGCCGCGTCGATCCCGATGGCGGCCGCCGCCCCGAACGCGGCGGCGACCAGCCCCGCGAGGGCCGGCCCGGCCACGCCCACCACGGCGTACGAGGCGTACAGATGGCCGTTGGCGCGGGTGATCTGGCCCGGCTCCACGATGCCGGGCACCACGGTGACGTACGTGACCTGGAAGAGCATCGAGAAGACCCCGGCGACCGGGACGACGGCGTACAGCAGCCACACCGGGCTCGCGAAGAGCCAGACCAGCGGGATCAGCGCGTACAGCACACAGCGCACCGCGTCGGCGGCCATGAGCAGCCGCCGCCGGTCCACGCGGTCGGCCACCACCCCGGCGAAGATGCCCGTCACGATCGAGGCGACCCCGGTGAGCGCGGTGACCAGTCCCATCTGCAGGACGGATCCGGTGCTGTGCAGCACCAGGAGCGGCACGGCCACCGCGGAGAAGGAGTCACCGAGAGCGGAGAGGGTCTGAACACCGAGGAAGACACGGTAGTTGGGGTTGCGCCACAGAGAACCGCGCGCAGCCTCGGGCAGCTGCCCGAGGGCTGCTTCCGCCGCCGCCACGACGTCATCGCCCTCGGACTTCTCCCCCGCCGCCATGGCCGCCGCCTCCCGCTGCTGGACCGCCCCGATGCGCACGCGAGGGGACCACGCCGAGCCGACACCTGTCCAGGCCATAGCCTCACCCCATGACGCCCCAGACCGACCCCGCTGCCCCCACCACCTCCCCGGCGCTCCCCCACGTCCGTCCGCGCGCCGACCCGGACCTGGACGCCTGCGTCCAGGTCCTCGCCGCCGTGCACGCCCACGACGGCTACCCGGTGAACTGGCCCCTGCGGCCCCGGGAGTGGCTCGCCGGGACGGCGCAGAGCGGGGCGTGGGTGGCCGAGCTGGACGGTGCGGTCGTCGGGCACATCGGGCTCGCGCGGGCCGACGACGGCGACGCGGCACCCGGCCTGTTCAGCAGCCGTACGGGGATGAGCACGGCCGAGACCGCCGTGGTGAGCAGGCTGTTCGTGTCCCCGGACGCACGGGGCCACCGCATCGGCGCCCTGCTCCTCGAACACGCCGTACGGGAGGCACACGGCCTCGGCCTGCATCCGGTGCTCGACGTCGTGGCCACGGACACGGCGGCGGCCGCGCTGTACGAGCGGCAGGGCTGGGAGCTCCTGGCCACGACCGAGCAGCAGTGGGCCCCGGGCCGGACCGTCGTGTTGCACAGCTACGCGGCAGGGCGAGACGGCGACGCGTGAACCTCGTCGGGCGGCGCCTCTTCGGACGTGCCGCCTTCGCCGCGGCGATGACCGAAGCGGTCGCCTCCCCGCTCAAGGACATCCGGACCGTGCCGGAGATCGACGACATCCGGTTCGCGACCCCGGACGTCGCCGTCGTGAGCCTGACCAAGACGGTCCACGACGGGCGCCCCGCCGCCCGGCGGACCTCCGAGCCTCCCGCGCAGGGCGTCCTGACCTTCGTGATGACCCGGGAGACGGGCGACCGGCGCACAGCCCTGGCCCGGACGACACCCCTCGCCTGACCGGTCAACACGCAAGAGAATCGCCCACGCCAGGGTGACAGAGCTCGCGGCGGCGGGTGCCCGGCCGGTAGGACGGGGCGGGTCAGCCGGTCGCCCCGTCGAGGAGCCGCACACCCGTGAGTACCCGCGCAGTTCTGGTCGCCGCCGTCATCACCGGGATCCTTCTGGGGATCGTGGGAACCAGAGCGGAGGGCACCGGATCGGCCGGTCCGCCACGTCACAGTGGTTCCTTCGCCGAGTCGGGCCATTAGGCTGCGGGCTTGCCGCGTGGCATCCGTCCCCGCCACCCGGCAGCCGAGCCGCCGTCGACGGAAGCGAGTGGACCTTTGAACTTCCTCACCATCGGTCATCGCGGAATCATGGGTGTGGAGCCCGAGAACACCCTGCGTTCCTTCATCGCCGCGCAAGCCGCGGGCCTCGACCTCATCGAACTCGACCTGCACCTGAGCAAGGACGGCGCCCTCGTCGTCATGCACGACGCCCTGGTGGACCGGACGACGGACGGCAAGGGCCCGATCGCCGAGAAGACCCTCGCCGAGCTCCGTGAGCTGGACGCCGGGCGGGGCGAGCGCATCCCCGTCTTCGAGGAGGTCCTGGACGCGGTGCGGGCGCCGCTCCAGGCCGAGATCAAGGACGTGGCGGCGGCCCGTGCGCTCGCCGAGGTCATGCACCGGCGCGACCTGGTCTCCCGGGTCGAGGTGATCTCCTTCCACGACGAGGCGATCGCGGAGATCGCCCGCCTGGTGCCGGGTGTGCGCACGGCGCTCGTGGCCAGCCGCTACGGCACGGACGTCGTGGAGCGGGCCACCACGGTCGGCGCCACGGCTCTCGTCCTGAACATCCGGCGGCTGACCCTGGAGATCGTCGAGCACGCCCGCAAGGCCGATCTGCGCATCATCGGCTGGGTCGTGAACACCCAGGACGACCTGCGCCTGGTCCGCGCGCTGCAGCTCGACGGCGCGACGACGGACTACCCGGAGATCAAGCGCACGGGCCGCTTCACCGCGTGACGCCGGACGCCGCTACGCGAGCGGCTTGACCAGCAGCTCGAACTGCAGGTCGTCGCGCTGCGGGATGCCGAAGCGCTCATCGCCGTACGGGAACGGGGTCATCTGTCCCGTACGGCGATAGCCGCGCCGCTCGTACCAGGCGATGAGTTCGCCCCGCACCGAGATCACGGTCATATGCATCTCGGTCACGCCCCAGGCGGCGCGGGCGGTCCGCTCGGCCTCGGCGATGATCTCCTTGCCGAGGCCCGCGCCCTGCAGCGCGGGGCTGACCGCGAACATCCCGAAGTAGGCGTGCGCGCCCCGGTGTTCGAGCTGGCAGCAGGCGACGACGGCGCCGTCCCGCTCGACGGTGAGCAGCTTGCTGTCGGGCGCCTTGATGACGTCGAGGACACCCTGCGGGTCGGTGCGCTGCCCCTGCAGGATGTCGGCCTCGGTGGTCCAGCCCGCCCGGCTCGAGTCCCCGCGGTACGCCGACTCGATGAGCGCGACCAGGGCGTCCGCATCGGCGTCGGTGGCGTCCCGGTAGGTCAGGGCGCCGGTGGCGGGGGTCGGGGCGGTGTCCATGGGGCGGTACTCCGGTCTCTCGGCGAGCATGGCGGACCCCGCCGGTGCGCGGTCCACGGCACGGCAGGGCACCGCCGAGCCTAACCCCGCCACTAGGCTGCGGGCGCATGGTGCACGTACTGAGCAGCAGGACCCTCCTCACACCCACCGACCCCGAGCGCTCACGGGCCTTCTACGGCGAGGGCCTCGGCCTCGCCGTGTACCGCGAGTTCGGCACGGGCCCCGACCGCGGCACCGTCTACTTCCTCGGCGGCGGCTTCCTCGAACTCTCGGGCCGCGCCACCGCACCGCCCTCCCCCGGGCTCCGCCTCTGGCTCCAGGTGGCCGATGTGGCGGCGGCGCACGCGGAGCTGGCGGGACGCGGGGTGCCGGTGGTGCGGGAACCGGTGAAGGAGCCGTGGGGGCTGGTGGAGATGTGGCTGGAGGATCCGGACGGGGTGCGGATCGCGGTGGTGGAGGTGCCCGAGGACCATCCGCTGCGGTATCGGCCGTAGGCGTCCGGGCCGCCCGGATCAGACCGGAGCAGCCGATCAGCCCGGATCAGAACGATCAGCCCGGATCAGCCGGATCAGTCGGCCACCCCGTCGAGCCGCCCCCGCTCCGCCCGGTCACTGAGCCTCAACAGGAGCGCGATCATCAGCCAGTTGGCGATCAGCGACGAGCCGCCCTTGGCGAGGAACGGGATGGCCTTGCCGGTCAGCGGGACCAGTCCGGTGACGCCGCCCGCGACGACGAAGACCTGGAGGGCGAGCGCGCCCGCGAGGCCGCAGCCCAGGAGCTTGCCGAAGGGGTCGTTGAGGCGGACGGAGGCGGCGAAGCCGCGCTGGACGAGGAGGGCGTACAGAAGGAGGACCGCCAGCATGCCGGCCAGGCCGAGCTCCTCCCCGACCGTGGTGAGGATGAAGTCGCTGCGCCCCGCGAAGCCGATCAGCTCGGGGTGGCCCTGGCCGAGACCCGAGCCGGTCAGGCCGCCGCTGCCGAAGGAGAAGAGGGCCTGGGCCGCCTGGTCGGAGACGAGGCCGGGCGGCCGCTGGTCCGGGGGCAGGAACACCGCCATCGGCTCCAGCCACGCCGCGACCCGGCCCCGGACGTGGGGCTGGGTGGTACCGACGACGGCGGCGCCCACGACCGCCATCGCGAGGCCGCAGACGATCCAGCTGGTCCGGGACGTGGCCACGTACAGCAGCATCACGAACAGGCCGAAGAAGATCAGCGAGGTGCCCAGGTCCCGCTCGAAGATCAGCACGAGCAGGCTCAGGACCCAGATCACGACGATCGGCGCGAACTGCCGGGCGGGCGGCAGCCGCATGCCGAACACCTTGCGGCCGGTGAGCGCGAGGGCGTCGCGCTGGGTGGCGAGGTAGCCGGCGAAGAACACCGCCAGCATGATCTTCACGAACTCGCCGGGCTGCATGGACAGGGGCCCCAGGTAGATCCACCGCTTGGCGCCGTAGGTGTCGCCCGGGAAGAACGCCGGGGCCATCAGCAGGACGAGGGCGACCGCCATCATCACGTACATGTAGCGCCGCAGCACCCGGTGGTCGCGGATCAGCGCGAGCGTCCCCGCGCACACCCCGACCCCGATGACCGTCCACATCAGCTGTCCGGGAGCCGTCTCGACCGCGTTCTTGAACTTCTTCGCGTACGTCACGTCGAGCCGGTAGAGAAGGACCAGGCCGAGGCCGGACAGGAGGGCGCCCAGGGGCAGGATCAGCGGGTCCGCGTACGGGGCGTAGCGGCGGACCGCGATGTGCGCGACGAAGAGGAACAGCAGCACGCTCGCCGCGAACCCGGAGATCCCGTTCGGCAGTTGGCCCGTCATGGACAGGCCCGTGTAGATCTGTCCGCCGATCGTGACCGCCGCGACGAAGCAGAGCAGCAGCGCCTCGGTGGTGCGGCGGTGCCGGGCCGAGGCACGGCGGTTTTCCTTGGTCAGTTCCTCCGCCATGCTCCGCCCCACGTGAAATGTTCCGTTCTGTCGTACGCAGGGAGAGAGTGCGTTTCTTCATCATTCGTTCCGAATGATGAAGAAAGTGACCAAGAGAAGGCCATCTCTGTTCAGGACCTGACCGTTCCGGTCGTGAGCGGCGAGCGGATCGCCTACGTTGATCCAAAGGCCCTGGCGCCAGTCGTCCGCCTCAATACCTGGAGAGACTTCTCATGGCTGCTCCTCGGATCCTGGTCGTCGGCGGTGGTTTCGCCGGCATGGAATGCGCGCACAAGCTCGAGCGGATCCTCAAGCCCCACGAGGCCGAGCTGCGCCTGATCAGCCCGCAGGCCCACCAGCTGTATCTGCCGCTGCTCCCGCATGTCGCCTCCGGTGTGCTCACCCCGCAGTCGGTGGCCGTGCCGCTGCGCCGCATGCTGCACCGCACGGCGATCGTGCCCGGCGGCGCGGTCGGGGTGGACCCGAAGGCGAAGGCGGTGGTCGTCCGGAAGATCAACGGCGAGACCGTGGTGGAGCGCTACGACTACCTGGTCCTCACCCCCGGCAGCGTCACGCGGCAGTTCGACATCCCCGGCGTCGAGACCCACGCGGTGGGCGTCAAGACGCTCGCCGAGGCCGCCTGGATCCGCGACCACGTCATCGCCCAGCTCGACCTCGCGGCGGCCACCTCGGACCGGGCGGAGCGGGAGTCGCGGCTGCAGTTCGTGGTGGTCGGCGGCGGCTACGCGGGCACGGAGACGGCCGCCTATCTGCAGCGTCTGACCGCCGCGGCGGTGAAGCGCTACCCGGGCCTCGACCCGACCCTCATCACCTGGCACCTCGTCGACCTCGCGCCCCGCCTCATGCCGGAGCTGGGCGAGCGGCTCGGCGACAAGGCGATGCGCATCCTCCAGCGGCGCGGAGTGAAGGTGTCCCTCGGGGTGAGCGTCGAGAAGTGCACCGAGGACACGGTCACGCTCACCGACGGCCGCTCCCTGCCCTGCCGCACCTTGATCTGGACGGCGGGCGTCGCACCCAGCCCGCTCGTCGCGACGCTCGCCGCCGAGACGAACCGGGGCCGCCTGGTGGTCCGCCCCGACCTGACGGTGCCGGGCCTCGACGGAGTGTTCGCGCTCGGCGACGCGGCGGCGGTGCCGGACGTCGTCAAGGGCGGCGACGCCGTCTGCCCGCCCACCGCCCAGCACGCCATGCGCCAGGGCTGGGCCGCCGCGTCGAACGTCGCCGCCGCGCTGCACGGCGAGCCGCTCGCGCCCTACCGTCACAAGGACATGGGCCTGGTGGTGGACCTCGGCGGCATCCAGGCGGTCTCGAAGCCGCTGGGCGTCCAGCTCTCCGGCCTGCCCGCCCAACTCGTCGCGCGGGGCTACCACTTGGCGGCGCTGCGCAGCGGCACGGCACGGTTCCGCACCGTCGCCAACTGGGGCCTGAACGCGGTGGCGGGCGACGACTACGTACGCACCGGCTTCCAGGCCGGGCGGCCCGCCACGCTCGCGTCGTTCGAGCGGACCGATGCGTACATGACGCCCGAGGAGATCGCCGAGACGGTGTCGACGTACCACTACGCGCCGACGCGCCCCGAGCTCTGACCCGCGCCGCGGACCGCCTCACACCGAGGGGTCGAACCGGCCGTCGACGGCGGTCCAGCCGCCGTCGACCGTCAGCACGCTCCCGGTGACGAACGTCGAGGCGTCCGAGACGAGATAGGCGACGGCCCCGGCGATCTCGTCGGGCCGCGCCCAGCGGCCGAGCGCGGACGCCTGCGCGTAGGCGTCGTACCAGGCGGGGTCGGCGGCGATCTGGTCGGTGAGCGCGGTGCGCACCACACCCGGCGCGACCGCGTTGAACCGCACGCCGCGCGGCCCCCACTCGGCGGCCGCCGTCCGCAACAGCTGGACGAGCCCGGCCTTGGACGCCGCGTACGCCCCCTGCCCCGGCTCGACCTGGAAGGCCCGCATCGACGCGAAGCCGACCACGCTGCCCAGGCCGCGCTCGGCCATGCCGGGGGCGACCGCCTGGATGAGGGTGAGGTAGGCGCGCAGGTTGAGGGAGAGGACCCGGTCGAAGTCGGCGAGGGTGTAGTCGGCGATGCGCTTGCGGACGTTGACGCCGACGGTGACGACAAGACCGTCCAGGGGGCCCCACGCGTCGACGGCCGCGAGCACGGCGTCGGGTTCGAGGACGTCGAGGGTGTAGGGGGTGGCGCTGCCCGCCCCCTCCCCCTCCCGCTGCCCGTGCCCCTTGTCCTTCCCCTCCACCTCGCTCGCGAGCTCCGCCGTCTCGACCGCGCCCGGCCCGTCCCGGTCCGCCACGATCACCTGCGCGCCGAGGGCCACCAGGGCGCGGGCGGCCTCGCGGCCGATCCCGTTGCCCCCGCCCACCACGGCGACGCGCCGCCCGTCGAGCCGGAACAGATCGGCGTACGACATCTCAACTCCCTTTCCCTTCACGGTGATACGGATGGGTTCGCGGCCGTCCGGGTCAGGTACTCCCGCGCGGCGTGGGCGTAGACGCGCGCGTACTCGCCGATCTCGTGCACCTCGACGTACTCGTCCTTCTGGTGCGCGATCCACTTTCCGCCGGGGCCGTACACGACGGTCGGCAGGCCCGCGTCGCGGGTGAGGACCGTGCCGTCGGTGGTGCCGGGCACGGTGCCGAACGGGGGCGGTGTGCCGTGGACGCGGCGGTGGGCGTCGACGAGGGCGGTGACGACGGGATGGGTCTCGGGGAGTTCGATCGCGGGGCGGTCGTCGACGACGGTGAGCCGCACCGAGACGCCCGCGCCGGCCGCGGCCTCGGCACTGAACTCCCGTACGGTCTCGATGAGTTCGTCGTGATCGGCGCCGGGCATGGTGCGGACGTCGACGCCGACGACGGCGTGCGCCGGGATGACATTGAACTGATCCGGGTCGCCGCCGCGCACCACGGTCGGTGTGACGGTGACGCTGCCGGCGCGCGTATGGGTGCCGTAGCGGTCGCGCGCCCACTCCTGGGCGCGGGCCAGCGAGTCGACGACGCGGGCGGCCGCGACGAGGGGGTTGCGGGCCTGCTGCGGCATCGCGCCGTGCGCCATCGCCCCGTCCAGGTCGAGGCGGAGCCGGATCCCGCCGCGGGCGGAGGCGCACACCTCGTACCCCTCGGGCTCGCACACGATCACCGCGTCGACGCGCCGGGCGAGCGCGGAGGCCGCGAACGCCTTCGCGCCGAGCATCAGCCCTTCCTCGTCGCAGAGCACGCCGACCACGATCCGCCCGGGGAACGGCCCGGCGCGCTGCAGCGCCCGCACCCCATGGATCATGGCCGCCACACCGGACTTCATGTCGGCCGCGCCCCTTCCCCACAACCGCCCGTCGCGGATCTCCCCGCCGTAGGGGTCGACGCTCCAGTCCGCCGGGTCCCCTTCGGTGACGACGTCGACGTGCCCCTCGAACATCAGGGTCGGCCCGAGGCCGCCGCCGCCCTCGACTACGGCCACGACGTTCGGGCGTCCCGGGGCGATCTCGGTCACCTCGCAGGGCCAGCCGAAGTCGTCGAAGAGCCGCCGGACCAGCGCGACGGCGGGCCGCTCGACCTCCGTGGCCCCGGCGGCGTCGACGGTGCGCAGCCGGACCAGGGCCTGCGCGAAGGAGACGGCGGCTTCGATGTCGGGTGCGATGCCGGATGCGACGTCGTCCATGGCCTCATACATGGCACCCGGCGGGCGTCCTCACACCTGCATGCCTCAACTCGCTGCCGCGGATGGCTGGTTGGCAAGGCGCGGGTTGGCAGATGAGGTACTGGTGGGCCGAGGAACGGGGGCGGTACAACGACCCGCATGGGCATACGGATGCGGGTGCGCTCGCTGGCTGTCGCGGTAAGTCTGCTGTCGCTGTGCGGAGTCGAGGGTGCGGGGGCGGCCGCCGCGGCCCCGGCGGGGCTCGGGCCGTGTGCGGAGCGCGGGCGGGTGGCGGTGTTCCATGAGGGCGGCATTCCGCTCGTCGACTGGCGGGAGAACCTGGAGTTCGACGGGCGGGGCACGCTGTGGGTGGCGCATGTGACGCAGAACCGGGTGGAGGGGTACGCGCCCGACGGGTCGCTGCGGGCGAGCTTCGCGGTGAGCGGTCCTGGCGGGATCCGGCGCGGGCCCGACGGGATGATGTACGTCAACTTCGGCGTGAATCCGCTGTCCCCGAGCGGCGGCATCGCCCGCTTCGACCCGGCCGCCGCGCACCCGGAGCCGGAGACGGTCGTGGACGGCCTCTCCGGCGTCAACGGCCTCGCCGTCGACGGGCGCGGCAACTTCTACGTGAGCCGTGAACTGGCCACCGGCGTCCTCAAGTTCGGCCCGGACGGCACCCCGGACACGGAGTGGACGAAGAAGGCGGACGTCTTCGGCACGAACGGCCTGCAGATCGTCGGCGACCAGCTCTACGCGAGCGTCATCACCAGCACCGAGTCCCCCGTCGTCCGCATCCCCCTGGACGACCCGGCCCGCCACTCCGTCGTGACGCGGCTCAGCGCGCACCCCCTGGACGTCAAACTCCTCGACGACCTCACGGAGTTCGAGGGCGACCTGGTGGTCGCCACGTTCGGCAGCGGTGAGCTGATCCGGGTCGACCCGGCGACGGGCCGGTCCTGTGTCCTGGTGTCCGGGCTGCGCATGCCCACGAGCGTCCGCGTCCCGCGCGGCTTCGGGGACCACGACGGGCGGCGTGAGCTGTACGTGGTCGAGGCGTCCGGGCGGATCCTGAAGGTGACGGTGGGCTGAGCGGCCGCCGACTCAGGCCCGCACCCCGCCCAACTGTCCCTCCAGTTGCCCCAGCAACGCGCCCAACAGGGCGGCCAGCTGCCCCTGTTCAGGGCCGTCGAGCCCGGACAGCGCGTCCGTCTCGTACGCGAGCTGGTCGGGCATGAGCGCGTCGACGAGCTCCCGGCCCGTGTCGGTGAGGCTGAGGTGGGCGACGCGGCGGTCGCGGGTGTCGACGCGGCGGTCGACGAGGCCGCGCTCCTGGAGCTGCTTGAGCCGCTTGGTGACGGCGGCTCCGGAGGAGAACGTCTCGCGGGCCAGCTCGCCGGGGGTCAGCTCGTGGCCGGTGCGGCGCAGGGCGCCGAGGAGGTCGAACTCGGGGCGGGTGAGCCCGGCGCGGCGCAGCGGGGCGTCCTCGGCCTGCTGGAGGAGGGCGGCGCAGCGGTTGATGCGGCCGATGACCTCCATGGGCGCGGTGTCGATGTCGGGGCGCACCGCCTGCCACTGCCGCACCACGGCGGCCACGGTGTCGCGCCGGTCCGCGCCGCTCGCGCCCGTCCCCCGGCCGTTGCCTGTCGTCATCCTCGTATGCCTCCGCTGCGCTGTGCCGTCGCTATGGCCGTCGCTGTTGCCGCCGCCGCGAGCGTACGGTGTCCGGCCTGCTCGGCGACGAGCACCCGGTGCTCGGGCAGGGCGCGCTGCCACCACTCCCCGGCGGCGGCGTCGGCGGCGGCGCGGAGATCGACGAGGGCGGCGGCGAGTCCGCGGCGCGCGTGCGCGGAGGCTCCGTGGCCGTCCACCCGCGCCCGGGCCCGCTCCGTGGCGTCGATGGCCTGCTCGATGCGGTCGGTGGCGCGCCGGTTGGTGACGGCGATGGCGGCCACGACGCCGAGGAGCGCGCCGAGAAGGGTGTCCACGACCCGGTCGAGGATGAGCGCCCCGGGCTCCTGGAAGCGCGCGAACTCCGTCACGAGGAGCGCCATCGGGGTCACGCAGACGGTGCCGAGCCAGTAGTTGCGGGTGATCAGCGCCTCCGCACCGAAGGCGAGCGCGAGGCAACAGGCGATGAGCAGCGCGTGGTTGAGGTGGGCGAGCGGCACGATCGCGGCGAAGGCGAGGACGCCGACCAGGTTCCCGACGACGCGCTGCACGCCCCGGTTCCAGGTGAGCGTCACGTTGGCCTGGTAGAGCGAGGCGGCGGTGACGAGGGCCCAGTAGGGGCGGCCGATGCCGAGGGCGAGCGAGGCGTACCCGGCGAGCGCGCAGCCGACGGCGGTGCGCAGCGCGATGGGCAGGACCGGCGATCCGGGCCCGATACGCCGCCACCACGACGACCGCGCCCCGCTCAACTCCATCTCGAGCCCGAGCAGTTCCTCCTCCTCCCCACGGCGTACGTCCCGGGGGCGCGGCACGGCCCCGGTCCCCCGCAGCCCGGCGGCCCACGCCCGTAGCTGCCCGGAATCGGCGGCACCCGGGCCGGCGAGCGCGTCCTCGGCGCGGACGACGAGCCGCTCCAGGGCGCGGCGGGCGGCGGTGCGCTCTCCGGCGGCGAGCAGGGACTGCCAGGCGGCGTGCACGGCGGCGGCCGCGGCACCCCGGGTCCGTACGACGGCGGGGGTGTCGCCCGCCGCGGCGCTGTCGGCGTGGGCGGCCGCGGCCAGCAGGGCGCGGGCGGTGGCGCGCCGCTCGGGCCCGTGCGGGCGCAGCACGGCGGGCGCCATGCCCACGACCCAGGCCACAGCCGCCGCGCCCAGGGTGAGCGCGAGGTGGCCGGGGACCTGCCCGATGGTCTGCGGCGCAAAGAGACTGGCGGAGCTGATGAAGGTGAAGATCAGGTGGCCGGGCGGCCCGATGCGGGTCGCGTCGCACAGGGCCTTCTGTGCGGCGGCGAGGAGCGCGCCGACGGCGACGAGCACGACGGCGGACCCGGCGAGCGAGGCCGCGACGAGCGCCACGGCCATGCTCCCCAGCATCCCGGCCCCGACCCACGCGAGGGCCCGCCCCCGCGCGGCGTACGGGAGGTTGTGCGCGTACAGCGCGCAGAACGACCCGGCCATCGTGTACATCACCAGGTCGAGCCGCCCGATGACGAGCAGCGTCACGTTGGGTATCGCGGTGGCGACGACGACGCTCAGCGCGGACTTGAACCAGATGTCCGAGGGCTTCACCGGCCGCAGCACACCGGCGAGCGGGAGGGGGCGGGCGAGGGGGCGACGGGGGCGGGAGGGGAGGGTCGGGCTGCTCATGAAGAGAAGATTAGCAAGTGTTTTACCCGTGAATAATCTACCCCCACTCCCCCGGTGTGCTCCCCGTGTACACCCGTGCGCTCGCGTACGACTCCGCGTGCACGGGCATCGACCCGACGACGCCGTCGATCAGGGGGAGGTGTGCGGTGCACGGACCGGCGCAGGCCGGGTGGCTGCTCGTGGCGCTGTGCGCGGCGACCGGGGCCTACTGTCTGCTGAGGATGCGCAGCACCGTCGAGGAACAGCGCCGCACGGCGGGCGGCGAGGCCCTCATGGGCTTCGGAATGGCGGTGATGGCGCTGCCCGCGGCCGTCATCACACCACCACGCTGGCTGTGGCTCGCCTACGCCGCGGTCTTCACCGCGGCACTGCTGCACGCGCTCTGGTCGTCCCTGAGCAGCACCCACCACATCCACCACGTGCTCGGCTCCTTCGCCATGGCCTACATGTCCGTGGCGATGTCCGCGACCCCGGCCGCCCACGCCCACCACGGCGGAGCGGGCGTCCCGGCACTGACAGGCGCACTCCTCGTCTACTTCACGGGCTTCGTCCTGTGGTCGGGCACGCGGCTCGCCCCGGCGGGGACGGGGACCGGGAAGGGGGCGACGGGCGGCGGTGGCGCTGGCGGTACGGCCGTGGCGCTCAGCTGGGGGGACCGGGCCGAACTGGCGCTCGCGTGCCGGCTGTCGATGGGGATCGGGATGGTGGCGATGCTGTTGACGCTGTAGCCACCGACGGCCGACGTCCACGCACCACGCCCCCGCGACGGCGGTGCGTGCCGCACTCGCAGGAGTCGCTTAATATTCAACGACGTGGCCGATATTGACTTTCCCGATGACTTGATCGAGCTGGAACGTTCCGCCTGGACCGAGATCCAGCGGGGCGAACTCACCCTGGACACCGCGCAGGCGGTCCAGGCACGCATCACAGAATTCGCCCGAGAGGCCGAGCTGTCACGGCTCGACGTGGAGACGGGACTGAAGAAGCTCGTACGACATCCGGAGCCGGAGGCCGAGGGGGCCTGAGCCCTGGCACAGGCAGGCCCCCTCGGCTCTGCTCGGGTCAGCGGTGCGACAGCACGTTGACCACCTTGCCGTCGGGGTCGCGGACGAAGAAGCGGCGCACGCCCCACTCCTCGTCCTGGAGGGGGTGCACGATCTCCGCGCCGCTCGCGCGCACCGTCTCGTACGCCGCGTCGACGTCGTCCACCTCGATGCTCAGGTCCGGGGTGACGGGCGCGGTCTTGTCCTCGGTCATCACGCTGACCTGGGCCATCGGGTTCGACGGCGCGGCCAGCGTGGTGATCCAGCCGTGGTCCATGACCACCTCGAAGCCGAGGCGGCCGTAGAACGCGCGGCTCTCCCCGACGTCCTGCGACCGGACGATGGGCATGACGCGGCGGACGCTCATCAGGCGTTCTTCGGGGCCGCGTGCTGAGCCACCTCGAAGGACCACACCTCCGCGCCCGTCGCGGCCGGCTTGGGGCGGTCGCCGCCGCCCTGGTGGGCCTGCTTCATGGAGCCCTCCATCCACGCCTTGTACGACTCCTCGTCGCGCCAGCGCGTGTAGACCATGTACTTGTCGGTGCCGTCGACGGGACGCAGCAGCTCGAACCACTCGAAGCCGTCGGCGTTCTCCACGACGCCCGCGCGCGAGGCGAAGCGCTGCTCGAGGGTCTCCCGCTGCTCGGCCGGGACGGTCAGGACGTTGATCTTGACTACGCTCATGCGTCCATCCTGCCTCAGGCGTCCGCCACTTCCCGGCGCCGGTCGGGGTGCGGGTGTCCGGCGACGGCAACTTCCCCGTTCGGTGGTGGAGTTCGCCGCACGGCCGGGGCGAGGAGGTGTCGTCGCCCCGGCCGTCGCGCCACGTGGCGTGCGTCACTTGCGGCGGGCGGCCATACCCTCGGGGAGCGGGCGCCTCATAGGCTGGGGACATGATGGTCCCCGTCGCGCTGTTGCTGCTGGGCGCGCTGACCGCTGTCCTCGCACCGAAGCTGCTCGCCCGGGCCGACTGGGTGGAGCGCGAACCGGTGGTCGCACTTTGGGTGTGGCAGTGCGTCGTCGCCGGTGTGCTGCTGTGCTGTGTCCTGTCGATGACGCTGAGCGCGGCCGCGGCCTGGCAGGCGGTCCGGGGGCATGTCTTCGCGCCCGCGCCGCACGACGTCGTCGAGGCGTACGCGCTGAGCGCCACCGGCCCCTGGGCCGCGGCCACCGCCGTGGCGCTCGCGCTCGGGGGCGTCTGGACCGCGGCGATGCTCACCCGCGAGATCGTCCGGGCGCGGGCCCGGCGGCTGCGCAGCCGCCGTGAACTCGTCGTCCGCGCCCCGCTGTTGCCCGGCGAGGAGCCGGGGCCCGAGCGGCTCGTGGTCCTGGAGGGCGAGCGTCCCGACGCCTGGTGGCTGCCCGGGACGACGCCCCAACTGGTCGTCACCACCGCAGCGTTGCGCCGTCTGAAGGGGCGTCAGCTGGATGCGGTGCTCGCCCATGAGCAGGGCCACGCGCAGGCCCGGCACGACTGGCTGCTGCACTGCTCGGACGCCCTGGCCACCGGGTTCCCGCAGGTCCCGGTGTTCGCGGCGTTCCGCGACGAGATGCACCGCCTGGTCGAGCTGGCCGCCGACGACACCGCCTCGCGGCGCTACGGCCGCCTCACGGTCGCCCTCGCGCTCGTCGAACTCAACGAGGACCGGGGCACATTCGGCCCCTGCCCCACCCCCCACGCCCATGTCCCCCAGCGCGTGCACCGTCTCCTCACCGCCCACCCCCGGCTCACGGCGGGGCGCAGGCTGCGGCTGACCGCGGCCGCCGCCCTGGTGCCCGTCGTGCCGTTCCTGGTGACCTTCGTGCCGGGCCTGCGCGCCCTCGGATAGCCCGGGGCGGCACACATCGGCGAAGATCACCCCATGCACCCGATGTCGCCCATGTCGCCCGCCTCCCCGCACTCCCCGCCCCGCCCGGACTCCCGCGGCTCCCGTGTCTGGCTCGCCCTCCTGGTCCCCTCGGTCGTGCTGCTGCTCCTCGTCGCGTACGAGTGGGGCCCGCTGTTCTCCCTGGACGGCGACATCGCCCGCACCACGCACCGCTGGGCCGTCACGCACGACGGCCTCACGCACACCAGCCGCGTCCTCACCGACTGGGTGTGGGACCCCTGGACGATGCGCGCCCTGTGTGCGGTGGCGGTGGTGTGGCTCGCGGTGCGCCGGGACGGGTGGCTCGCCCTGTGGGTGGCGGGGACGTGCGCCGTGGGGACGGCGCTCCAGCAGGGGCTGAAGGCGGCGGTGGACCGGCCGCGCCCGGTCTGGCCGGACCCGGTGGACTCGGCGCACTACGCGGCCTTCCCCTCGGGGCACGCGATGACGGCCACGGTGGTGTGCGGCCTGCTGCTGTGGCTGCTCCGGCGCTACGGGGCCGGGCCGCTGCTCTGGCGCACGGCGGTGGCCCTCGCCGTGCTGAGCGTCGTCGGGGTCGGCCTGACCCGCGTCTGGCTCGGGGTGCACTGGATGTCGGACGTCGTCGAGGGCTGGCTGCTCGGCGCCCTGGTCGTGGCGGTGGCCGTGACCACGTACGCGTACGGGCCGGGAAGGCGGGAGAGCGGCCGCACTTGACCGTCCGGCGGACGCTCGCGGAGGATCGCGGGCATGGCGATCAAGGGCGTGCTCTTCGACTTCTCCGGGACCTTGCTGCGCGTCGAGTCCAGCGAGACCTGGCTGCGCGCGGTGCTCGACGACGCCGGACTCGCGCTCCCCGAGGGGGAGTTGGTCCGGCTGGCCGGGGAGCTGGAGCGCGCCGGGGCGCTGCCCGGCGGGGCCCACCCCGCCGAAGTGCCCGCGCCGCTGGCCGAGTTGTGGGACCGGCGCGACCGCAGCGCCGAGCAGCACCACGCCGCGTTCACGGGCCTGTCCCGGCAGGTCGTCCTGCCCGACCCCGCCCTGCACGACGCCCTCTACGCCCGCCATATGACCCCCGCCGCCTGGCGGCCCTACCCCGACACCGCCGAGGTCCTCGCCGCGCTCCACGACCGCGGCGTGCGCACCGCCGTGGTCAGCAACATCGGCTGGGACCTGCGGCCCGTCTTCCGCGCCCACGGCCTGGACCCGTATGTGGACGCGTACGTCCTCTCGTACGAGCACGGCATCCAGAAGCCGGACCCGCGCCTGTTCGCGCTCGCCTGCGAGGCGCTCGGTGTCGCTCCGGCGGATGCCCTGATGGTCGGCGACGACCGGCGTGCGGACGGCGGGGCGGCGGCGCTGGGCTGCGCGGTGCACTTCGTGGACCACCTGCCGGCGGACCGGCGTCCCGACGGACTCCGCCCGGTCCTCGACCGCGTCGGCGAGGAGTAGGCCCCCGGCCCCTGCCCTAGGAAGCGTCCTCGGCGCCGCACGGGCCCGAGCGGTCGCAGTACGGCTGGTGGGCGCTGGCCGCGCAGCCGCACAGCATGGCGCGGGTCTCCGGCACGGGTTCGCCGCAGTCGGCGGGGGTGATGAGCAGGTCGCCGCGGAGCACCAGCCTCCCCCGCCCGTCCCGGTGCACGGTCGTGGGTGACTCCGGGCGTTCCGTGGTGCCGTCGACGAGGACGTACTGGAGGGCGCCGGAGGGGCAGCGGCGGATCACCTCGGCGACCTCGTCGGCGGGGGCGGCGTCGGGGGTGATCCAGGGGCGGCGCGCGGTGTCGAAGACCTGGGGCAGGCCGTGCACGCACTCGGCGGCGTGCAGACAGCGCGCGGGGTCGAAGGTGACGGTGATGACGTTGCCCGGGTACGGCTTTCCCCGGGGCGCTCGCGGGGCGGACGCCGTGTCCGGATCCGCAGCGTTCGGGCTCGGACTCAGCTCCGGGTCCGCGTCCGTCATGACTCGTAGCTCTCGACCTCTGCGGCGGGCCGCACGCGCGCCTCGTCCGGGTTCTCGCCGTACTCGGCCTTGGCCCGGCGCTGGCGCAACAGGTCCCAGCACTGGTCGAGTTCGCGCTCCAGGACGCTGAGGCGCTCGCGCTCCGTGGCGACGTCGATGGCCCCGGCCGCGAGGGCCGCCCTGAGCTTCTTCTCGTCGTCGACCATCGCCGTGATGCGGGCCAGAATCTGCTGTTGGTCCATGCCGGTACGCCTCCTCGTACCCCCCGGCCTACTGTAAGGAGGCAGCCGGGGATGCGCGCGGAGAGAGGTGGGGATGCACGGGGACAGCGGTTCGCGGGCGTACGCCTGTGAGCAGGCAACACTCCCCCGCGGTGTTGCCTGCCCCAAGGCGCTTCCCCCAAGGACCAGCCCCCGGAAGGGCGTGGTCCGGCACGCGCTGAGTATATTGGCTGGGAGCCAGTCAACGCAGGAGTTACAGAATGTCGCCCCGTAGCCCATCGGTCAATGAAGAGTTGCGTCGGCGTTCGCGCGAGCGGCTCCTCCAGGCGACGGTGGACCTGGTCGGGGAGCGGGGGTACGAGGCCACGACGCTCGGCGACATCGCCGACCGCGCCGGTTCGGCCCGGGGCCTGGTCTCGTACTACTTCCCGGGCAAGCGCCAGCTTCTGCAGTCCGCGGTGCACCGGCTCATGCACCGCACGCTCTCGGCGGCCCTGGAGAGGGAACCGCTGCCCGCCGACGGCCGGGAGTACCTCGCGCGGGCCGTCGACGCGATCCTGGGGCTCACCCGGGACCAGCCCCTGCTGATGCGGACGCACATGGCGGGGATCCTGCAGGCCGAGGGGTTCGTACGCTGCCCGGAGCAGCAGCGTCTGCAGGAGCTGCTGAGCTGGTCGGTCGAGAAGTACGGCTCGCAGGACGTGGACCGGGACTACAAGCTGCTGCGCGCGCTGCTGATGGGCGCGGTGTTCGCGCTGCTCATCCCGGGCGCGCCGATGCCGGCCGCCACGCTGCGGGCGGAGCTCTTCCAACGCTTCGGTCTGGACTGGGAGTTCGGCCTCCCGCCGGACGGGGCGCCGCCCGGCGGGACGCGCGACGTCAGCGCCTGAAGTACTCGGGCTGCGTCTGGACGTTGAGCTCGCCGACGCGGACGTGCCGCGCCGGGTCGGTGCGCCGGTCGTCGATCTTCAGGACGTCGAGGCCCTTGGCGATGTCGTTCGAGTAGATGTAGCCGTTGTAGTAGTACGCCGACCAGGAGCCGCCGACGGTGATGGTGTCGGTGGACAGGGGGCCGCGCTCGAAGTAGCCGATCTCCTTCGGCTTGGCGGAGTCGGTGAAGTCCCAGACGGAGACGCCGCCCTGGTACCACGCCTGGACCATGAGGTCCTTGCCCTTGACGGGGATCAGCGAGCCGTTGTGGGCGACGCAGTTCTCGGTGTCGGCCTGGTGGCGGGGGATCTTGAAGTAGCTCTTGAAGACCAGCTTGCGGTGCTCGCCCTTGCCGGTGACGGCGTAGATGCCGTCGGCGCCGCGGTTCGGTCCGGTGGCCGCGTTGCAGGTGGCGCCGGAGCCGCCGCCCAGTTCATCGGTGAAGACGACCTTGTCGGCCTTCTGGCTGAAGGTCGCGGAGTGCCAGAACGCGAAGTTCACGTTGTCCTGGACCCGGTCGATGACCTTCGGGCGCTCGGGGTCCTTGATGGAGAAGAGGATCCCGTCGCCCATGCAGGCGCCCGCCGCGAGGTCCTTGGAGGGCAGCACGGTCAGGTCGTGGCAGCCGGTGGTCTTGGAGACGCCGGGGTTGGTGGGCCCGCCCGGGTTGCCGCCGCCGTCCGGGCCCTCGCCCGGGAAGAGCACGGGGAAGTCCACGACCGCGGCCTTCTGCGGGGCCTTGCGGGGCACCTTGATGACGGAGATCCCGTCGTGCGGCGGCCGGCAGTCGGGATACGTGGCGTTGGGCCCGTAGGAGGACACGTAGACGTACACGTCGCGCTTCTTCGGCACGAGGGTGTGCGTGTGCGAGCCGCAGGCGGTCTCGACGGCGGCGACGTACTTCGGGTTGGCCTTGTCGCTGATGTCGAAGACCTTCATGCCCTCCCAGGAGGACTTCTCGGTCGCGGGCTGCGTGGTGCTGTTGCAGGAGCTGTCGCTGCGCGAGGAGTCGGTGGAGAGGAAGAGCAGGTTCCCGGAGACCGAGACGTCGTTCTGCGAGCCGGGGCAGAGGACCTGGGAGACGGTGCGCGGCTTCTTCGGGTCGCGGATGTCGTAGATCCGGAAGCCGTCGTAGTTGCCCGCGAAGGCGTACCTGCCCTGGAAGGCCAGGTCCGTATTGAGGCCGGGCAGCGCGTCCTTGGGGATGTTGGCGAGGTGCTGGATGTTGTCGGAGTGGACGATCTCGTCCGGGGCCGGTATGTCGCCGCGCTTCACGGCCGCCCTGGTGTCGGCGGCGTCGCCCTTCGACACGCTCCTGGGGGCGGCGGGGTGGTCACCGGGGTCCGGGGTGGCGCCCGCGGGTCCCGCGGTGAGCAGCGCGGCGAGCAGTCCGGCCGCGGTGGCGGCAACACCCAGGCGTCTGCGCCGGGTTCGGGGGGTGTGCAACAGGGTCACTGCGGTCTCCCTTGGCAGCGTCGTCGCCGAGGACACCGTTCATGGGTGAACGGTGCATGGACCCCCGCAGTATCGTGCTCATCATGCACAGATCAACAGATGTCAACGTGCTTGTAACGAGGCTTTCCGATCACAGACGTTCACAGTCGTGCTAGGACGGTCCCCAACTGCCCCTCGCCGCACAGGAGGTCACCGTGGCCCATCGCCGTACGACCGGAGTGTCCGCCGTGGGCGCGCTCCTGGCCGCCGCCGTTCTGACCCTGGGCGGCTGCGACTCCGGCGCCTCGTCCGACGCGGGTTCCGGCCGTGGCGGCAAACCCTCTGACGGGCCCTCAGTGATCGTGCCGGGCAAGCCCGGTGAGGGGGCCCGGACGATGTCCGCCGAGGACGCGGCAGAGAAGCGGGCGGACGACGACCGGCCGAACGCGGCGGACTTCACGTACGCGCAGATGATGGTCGTCCATCACGCGCAGGCCCTGGAGATGACCCGACTCGCCCCGAAGCGGGCGGAGTCGGCGAAGGTGCGCGGGCTCGCCGAGCGCATCACGGCCGCGCAGCGGCCGGAGATCGACGCGATGAAGGCATGGCTCAAGCACCACGGCGGGCCGCGCAGGAACGCGTCCGGGCACCACCACGACACGATGCCGGGCATGGCGACGGACGCCCAGCTGGGGGAGTTGCGGGCCGCGCGCGGCAAGGAGTTCGACCAGCTCTTCCTGACGCTGATGACCACGCATCACCAGGGCGCGGTCACGATGGCGACGGACGCGCTCGCCCAGGGCAACAACGTCCAGATCGAGGAGATGGCCAACGAGGTCGTCGTGCAGCAGTCGGCGGAGATCGAGCGGATGCGGAAGATGGGGTGACTCATCTGCGGTTGTGGCGCGGGGCGAGGAAGCCCGCGTCGCGCGCTCCCGCGATCAGCCGGAGTGCCTTGCGGCGGCTGCGTCCCGTCGCGCACATCACCGCGAGCACGGGGTCGCGCCCCTCCTCCTGCGCGGCGCGGTACGCCTCCGCCACGATGCGCCGGCCCGCACTGCCGCGCGGCCAGGCGGGGCGGGCCCGGCGCGGCACGGCCTGGGGCTGCGGACAGCGGTCGTCCCGCCAGGGCCACGGCGCCCCCGCCCCGGTCTCGCCGAGTGCACCGCCGTCCCCGTACGCGGCGGCCGCGTGCTGATCGGCCACCACCCGGCAGGCGTCCTCGAGGGGACCCTCGATCCAGTCGGCGAGAGCCGCGAACTCGTCCAGGGAGAGCGGGGGTTGGGAGCGGAAGTCCTCGATGGAGATCTGCCCGTCGCTGACCACGGCGAGGACGTCGATGGCGCAGCCGTCGCCGAAGGTGAGCCGGACGTGGAACCAGGGGGGCAGGAAGGGGTCGCGCGCGTCGGTGCCCCACTCCCCCGCGGGCGCCGCCGACGGCCCGCCCGACGCGGTGCCGTGGCCCTGCAACTCCCAGGTGGGCCAGACGGAAACGGCCGCATTCAGTCGATAGTGATCAGTAACACCAAGAAATGAACTATCAAGCACAGCCAAAAGGTAGCCGTACAGTCACACTCGGTCGTCAACGGCGCGCACGGGGAGGCGTGCCGAGGCACCCTGTCAGCGCACGCGCCGCCTGCGCCTCGCCCGTACTGCACAGATGACTCCCCATCACCGCACCTGAGTGCGATGCTGAGGACATCTCCCAGGCGCCCTCTGGAGTCACCTCACGGAAGGAGCTCCACCGTGCTGCACATCGCCGTCGTCGGATCGGGTCCCAGCGGGGTGTACGCCGCGCAGTCCCTGGTGCAGCAGGACGAGGTGCCCGGCGTCCGGGTGGACGTCCTCGACCGGCTGCCCTGCCCCTACGGTCTGGTCCGCTACGGCGTCGCACCGGACCACGAGAAGATCAAGTCCCTGCAGAACAACCTCCGTACGGTCCTGGAGCACGAGCGCGTGCGGTTCCTCGGCGGCGTGGAGGTCGGGCCCGCCGGGCTGCCCGCCGCCCGGCTGCGCGAGCTGTACCACGCGGTCGTCTACTGCGTCGGCGCGGCCGCCGACCGCCGGCTCGGGGTGCCCGGCGAGGACCTCGCCGGGAGCCACTCCGCCACCGACTTCGTCTCCTGGTACAGCGCCCATCCGGACGCCGTGGAGAACGGCTTCGTCAACGGCGTGGAGTCGGCCGTCGTCATCGGCGTCGGCAACGTCGCGGTGGACGTCGCCCGGATGCTGGCGCGCGGCCAGGCCGAGCTGCGGCCCACCGACATGCCCCAGTCGGCGCTCGGTGTGCTCGCCGACAGCCGGGTGCGGGAGGTCCACATGGTGGGGCGGCGCGGGCCCTCGCAGGCCCGGTTCACCACGAAGGAGCTGCGCGAGCTCGGCTCGCTGCCGGACACCGAAGTGCTCGTCGACCCCGCCGAGTTGGCGCTCGACCCCGCCTACGCCGACCCCGCCGGGCTCCCCGGTCCCGTCCGCCGCAACATCGAGGTCATGCGCGGCTGGGCCGAGCGCCCGGAGCGGGGCCTGCCCCGGCGGATCAGGCTGCGGTTCTTCCTGCGGCCGGTGGAGGTGGCGGGCGCCGCGGGGCGGGTGTCGGGGGTGCGCTTCGAGCGGACGGTGCCGGACGGTCGGGGCGGGGTGACCGGGACCGGGCGGTACGAGGACCTGCCGGCCCAGCTGGTGCTGCGCTCGGTCGGCTACCGCGGGGTCCCGCTGGACGGGCTGCCGTTCGACCCGGACCGTGGCACGGTGCCCCATGTGGCGGGGCGGGTCATGCGCGGCGGCGTGGCCGTGCCCGGCGCGTACGTGGCGGGCTGGATCAAGCGCGGCCCGACCGGCGTGATCGGCACGAACCGGCCGTGCGCCAAGGAGACCGTGCGCTCCCTCCTCGACGACGCGCCCGCGCTCCGGCGCCGGACGGCGGCCGACGACCCGCTCGCCGCCCTGCGCCGGGCGGGGCTGCGCCCCGTCGAGTGGACGGGGTGGCAGGCGATCGAGCGGGCCGAGGCCGAGCTGGGGCGTTCGATGGGGCGCGGGCCGGTGAAGATCCCGGACTGGGAGGGGCTGCTCGGAGCTGCCCGGGGGACGGCGGGGGCGCGCTGACGCGTCAGCGCGGCCACGCCGCCCGGGGCCGCGCCACTCGGAGGTCCGCGGCTGCCGGACCGCCGTGTCGGGCGGCAGCTTCCCGTTGTCGAGCGGGCCGCTGGCCGCTGGAGAGCAATGGGCGGGCGGACGGCGGGAGTTCGGCCGGTGGGGACGCGGGGACGGCAGGGGCACGCTGATACACGGGCCCGGCCGCCCCACCGCGGGCCGCGCTACCCGGAGGTCCGCGACTGCCAGACCGCCGTGTCCGGCGGCAGCTTCCCCTCGTCGAGCGGGCCGCTGGAGAGCAATGGGCGGGCGGACGGCGGGAGTTCGACCGGTGCGGTGGTGAAGTTGACCGTGCAGGTGAAGCCGTCCGTGCGGGCGAAGGACAGGACTCCTTCGGGGGCGGGCAGCCAGGTCAGAGGGCCGTCGCCGAGGGCGGGGGTGGCGCGGCGGAGGTGGAGGGCCGTGCGGTAGAGCTCCAGGGTCGAGGCGGGGTCGCCGGTCTGTGCGGCCACGGTGTGGTCCTTCCAGGCCGGGGGCTGGGGCAGCCAGGGGGTGCCGTCCGTGTGGTCGGGGGTGGCGGAGGTGTCGGGGGTGGCGCGGGCTTCGGAGGTGCCGGGGGCTTCGGAGGCTTCGAGGGTGAAGGCGAAGGGGGGTTCGTCGCCTGACCAGGGCAGGGGCACGCGGCAGCCGTCGCGGCCCGGGTCCGTGCCGCCGGACTGGGTGGCGGTGGGGTCCTGGCGCAGCTGCGGCGGGATGTCCTCGACCTCCCACAGGCCCAGCTCCTCGCCCTGGTAGAGGTAGACGCTGCCGGGCAGGGCGAGGCTGAGCAGGGCGGCGGCGCGGGCCCTGCGGGTGCCGAGGGCGAGGTCGACGGGGAGGCCGTGCCGCCGCTCTCCGTACGAGGTGTCGGTGCGGCCGTAGCGGGTCACGGGCCGGGTGGTGTCGTGGTTGCCGAGGACCCAGGTGGCCGGGGCGCCGACGGGGGCGTGCTGGGCGAGGGTCTCGTCGATGACCGCGCGCAGCGCCGTGGCGTCCCACGGGGCTTGCAGGAAGGGGAAGTTGAAGCCGGTGTGGAGTTCGTCGGGGCGCAGATAGCGGGGCAGGGAGTCGGCGGGCACCCACAGTTCGCCGACGAAGATCCGCTCGCCGTCGTAGGCGTCGGCGATGCGGCGCCAGGACCGGTAGATCTCATGCACCTCGGGCCGGTCCGCCTCGGGCGGCGGGGCCCCCTCGGGCAGGGACGCCTTGTCGGGCAGGCCGTCCTGCTTGACGAGGAGCGAGGCGACGTCGATGCGGAAGCCGTCGACGCCGCGGTCCAGCCAGAACCGCAGGATGTCCTCGAACTCGGCGCGCACCCGCGGGTGGTCCCAGTTCCAGTCGGGCTGCTGCGGGGCGAACATGTGCAGGTACCACTCGCCGTCGCCGAGCCGGTGCCAGGCGGGGCCGCCGAAGAAGGACTGCCAGTCGTTGGGCGGCAGTTCACCGTGCTCGCCCTTGCCGGGCCGGAAGTGGAACAGGTCCCGCGGTGCCGCGCCCGGCGCCGCGGCGAGCGCCTCCTGGAACCACGGGTGGCGTTCGGAGCAGTGGTTGGGCACCAGGTCGACGATGAGGCGGAGCCCGAGGCCGTGCGCCTCGCCGATCAGGGCCTCGGCCTCCGCCAGGGTGCCGAACAGCGGGTCGACGGCGCGGTAGTCGGCCACGTCGTACCCGGCGTCCGCCATCGGGGACACGTACCACGGGGAGATCCACACGGCGTCGGCGCCGAGGTCGCGGATGTGGGCGAGGCGGGCGCGAATGCCGGCGATGTCGCCGATGCCGTCGCCGTTCCCGTCGGCGTAACTGCGCGGATAGATCTGGTAGATGGCGGCGCCGCGCCACCAGGGAGCCGCAGCCGGGTCAGCCATGGAGACCCTCTCTCGTCGTCGTGTCGCGGAGGGCCGATTCTGCGCCCTGAAGTGCCACCAGCACTACCGAGGAGGGGAGTTGGGGGACCACTTCCCGATCTCAGGCGCGGCCCAGGCGCTCCTCCTGCCGGTCCGCCGCCGTCAGGACGCTGTCGAGCAGTCCGGGGAAGAGCGCCTCCAGGTCGTCGCGGCGCAGGCCGTTGCGCTTGGCGGTGCCGCGGTAGATCTGCTGGATGACGCCGCTCTCGCGCAGCACGCGGTAGTGGTGCGTGCAGGTCGACTTGGTCACGGGCAGCTCGATGTCGGAACAGGAGAGCTCGCCCTGGCGGGCCAGTTCGCGCACGACGCGCAGCCGCATCGGGTCCGACAGCGCGTGCAGGACGCCTTCGAGGCGGATGTCCGCGCGCTCCGGGTGGGCGAGGGTCCTGCCGCCGCCCGGCGCGGGGGCCGCGGGCGTGGGCGGCGGTGCGGCTGTCGGGGTCATGGCGGCTCCACTTCGTTCCGGTCCCGGTCCGTCGTCGCCCTCATTGTACGAGAGCTCTCGTAGTTTGACAGTCGCCGTACTACGATGCCTATCGTACGTGGAGCACATCCCGTCCCAGACGAATGGAGCCCGCCGTGAGCGCGCTGTTCGAGCCGTACACCCTGCGATCGCTGACCATCCCCAACCGCATATGGATGGCCCCGATGTGTCAGTACTCGGCCGAGACCAGCGGGCCCGGCACCGGCGTCGCGGGCGACTGGCACCTGGCCCACTACGGCGCGCGCGCCACGGGCGGCACCGGACTGATCCTGCTGGAGGCCACGGCCGTCTCCCCCGAGGGCCGCATCTCCCCCGCCGACCTCGGCATCTGGAACGACCGGCAGGTCGAGGGGCTGCGCCGCATCACCGGCTTCCTCAAGGCGCAGGGCACCGTCCCCGGCATCCAGCTGGCGCACGCCGGGCGCAAGGCGTCGACCGACGTCCCGTGGCGGCGCGGCACCCCGCTGGCGCCCGGCAGCGAACTGGGCTGGCAGCCCCTCGGGCCGAGCCCGGTCGCCTTCGACGAGCGGCACACCGTGCCCACGGAGCTGACCGTCGATCAGATCCAGGAGATCGTGGGCCAGTTCGCGGACGCGGCGCGGCGCGCCCTGGACGCCGGGTTCGAGGTCGCCGAAGTGCACGGCGCGCACGGGTACTTGATCGGCGAGTTCCTCTCCGCGCACTCCAACCGGCGTACGGACGCGTACGGCGGCTCGTTCGAGAACCGCGCCCGCTTCGCCCTCGAAGTCGTCGACGCCATCCGGGCGGTGTGGCCCGACGGCCTGCCGCTCCTCTTCCGGATCTCCGCGACGGACTGGCTGGACGAGGGCGTGCCCGGCTGGACGGCGGACGACACGGTGCGCCTCGCGCCGCTGCTCCAGGAGCACGGCGTGGACCTCCTCGACGTCTCCACCGGCGGCAACGCGGCCGGGGTGCGCATCCCGGTCGAACCCGGCTACCAGGTGCCCTTCGCCGCCCGCGTGAAGGCCGAGACGAGTCTTCCCGTCGCGGCGGTCGGCCTCATCACCGACGCCGCCCAGGCGCAGAAGGTCCTCGACAACGGCGAGGCGGACGCGGTGCTGTTCGGCCGCGAGCTGCTGCGCAATCCGTCGTTCGCGCGCCTCGCGGCGCGGGAGTCGGGCGCCGAGGTGCGCGTGCCGGACCAGTACCTGCGCTCCGTCTGACGCGCGCACGCGACGCTCGCGCCTCACCCGCGCGCCCAGCGCGCGCACCGGGCCCGGGTCCCGCCGAAGAGCGGGGCCCGGGCCCGTCGCACGCCCCCGGGCGGGCATTTCGACAGTCACGGCACGCGTGTCACCGGCGTGAACCGGCCACTTCCGCACAGGCGTCCGGGCCGCAGATTCGTGCGCGCGCCCCGGCATTCGCCGGAAACACCGAGTTCAGTCACACACAGTCACTGAATGAGGGCTCCATTCATCTGCGATCCCCCTGCACGACGCTTCAGACAGTGGCCGACAAACAGGGGTAGCAAACCCTGCTGAGCGGGCAGAATGTACCTGTCACCCTCGATGCCGCCCTGGACCCGGCGGTGCGCAGCCCCGGCTTCTCTCCTGCCGCGGCGCCCATTTTCAGTAACTCTCTGTTACCGAGGAGAAGAGGTCGGATAGACCATGGGCACGTCTGACACCTCTTTCGAAGTGCTCCCCCGCACCGTCGGCGGAGCACTCGTCCTCGCGTTCAGCGGTGAGCTGGACGCCTGGGCCGCGCTCCGACTCTCGCCGCGGATTGCGGAGTTGATCGCGCGCCCACGGCCCGACGTCATCATGGACCTGCGCCGCGTGACCTTCCTCGACGCCGGGGGGCTGCGGCTGCTGCTGACCGTCAGGGACCGGGTGGCAGTGCGGCAGGGCGTGCTCAGAGTGCTCCCCGCCGCGCCGCGCGTGTGGCGGGTGGTGCACATCACCGGCCTGGAAGGGGAGTTCCCCGTGGCCGAGGGGATACCCGACGACTCCAGACGTCCTGATCCGCCGATGACCGCGACCTCGCCCGGGTGATGACTCACCCGGGCCCGAGTTGCGTCCGGCGCCGCAGCCGGAAGGGTGGACGGTGACGCGCCTGGCGACCCGACCGGGGGCCGCCGGGGCTCACAGCAGAACCGGGAGCGGACATGGAGGACTCAGCCATGGAGGACGTGGCCGCCGATCTCACGGCCATCGCCGAGGACCACCTGGCCAAGGCGCGCGGCGCGGCGCACGGCCGCAGCGCCCAACTCATCGTGCACGACGGCCCGTTGCGCCAGAGCGTGATCGCTCTCGCCTCGGGTGCGGCGCTCGACGAGCACAACACCCCGCCCGCCGCGAGCGTGGCCGTCCTGCGCGGCCGGGTCCGGCTGACCATGCCGGACGGGGGCGGCACGGAGCTGGCGGCGGGGCAGCTCGGGCAGATCCCGAAGGTCCGGCACGGACTGGTCGCCCTGGAGGACGCGGCGGTCCTGCTCACGGCGGTCACGGCGGTCGCGGAGGCACCCTGACCCACGGCGTCCGCCCCGACGCCGTCGAGGGCCTGGCCGGTCTGCGCCGGCCGGGCCCTCGATCCCTGCGCACCTCACGCCTCGATGCGCTCCACCTTGTCCACCAGGAACAGGAAGGACAGCGCGCCGCCCACCGTGATGCCCGCGATCAGGAGCAGCGGGAGGGTGAAGGAGCCGCCCGCGCCGCCGACCATGTAGCCGATGACGACCGGGACCACGATGCCCGCGAGGTTGCCGAAGACGTTGAAGCAGCCGCCGGCCACGCCCAGCATCCGCTCGGGGGCGATCTCGGT
This sequence comes from Streptomyces sp. NPDC059009, assembly GCF_042740175.1. NCBI lineage: Bacteria > Bacillati > Actinomycetota > Actinomycetes > Kitasatosporales > Streptomycetaceae > Streptomyces > Streptomyces sp. NPDC059009. Next base: position 196,916 of record NZ_JBHYJB010000008.1, read on the forward strand.
GACCAGGACCCAGGAGAAGGACGCCAGGCCGTTGGCGAAGAAGGCCACGCACATGATGGCGATCATGGCGGCGTTCGAGGTGACGTAGTTGGCCGCGACGATCACGCCCGCGAGGCCGAGGCCCACGACGATCGGGGTCTTGCGGGCGAAGGACGCCGACACCCCCCGCTTGACCATCCAGTCCGACCAGCTGCCGCCGCAGAGCACGCCGACGAGGGCCGCGACGAACGGCAGCGCGCCGGTGAGGCCGCCCTTGTCGAGGGAGAGCCCGCGCTCATTGGTGAGGTAGGTGGGGAACCAGGTCAGGAAGAAGTAGAGCGTCGAGGCGATCGCGAACTGGCCGAGAAAGACGCCCCAGATGCGGCGCCGGCGCAGCAGGAACTTCATGTCCCGCAGGAAGGCGCCCTTGTCGTCGGCGGCGGCCGTGCTGACCTGCTGGGCGCCCTCGGTCTCGTCGCGGACGATGTGGTCGAGCTCGGCGTCGCCGACCTTCGGGTGCTCGGCCGGACGGTTGCGGATGACCTTGACCCAGACCAGCGCCCAGGCGATGCCCACGCCGCCGAGCACCCAGAAGACATGGCGCCAGCCGAGGGCGGCGGCCAGCCACGCGATCAGTGGGAAGGCGACGCCGAGCCCGATGAACTGGCCCGAGGTGTAGACGGCGACGGCACGGCCGCGCTCGGTGCGCGGGAACCAGGAGGCGGCGACCCGGCCGTTGCAGGGGAAGGCGGGGGCCTCGAAGAGACCGAGGCCGAGGCGGGTGCCGAAGAGGAAGCCGAAGCCCTTGGCGAGCGATCCCATGGCGGTCATGACGGACCAGGCGACCAGGGCGACGGCGTAGACGACGCGCGGCCCGAAGCGGTCGACGAGGCGGCCGCCGGGGATCTGCGCGAGCGCGTAGGTCCAGGCGAAGCCGGAGAAGAGCCAGCCCATCGTCTCGGGCGAGATGTTCAGGTCCCTGCTGATGTCCGGGGCGACGATCGACAGGACGCTGCGGTCCAGGTAGTTGATGGCCGTGGAGACGAAGAGGACGGCGAGGATCGCGAAGCGGAAGCGGCCCACGCGGCTCCGCCCGCCCGGGGCGGGCGCGGGAACGTCGGGGGCGTGGACCGGTGACGGGGAAGTGACCGGGCGCTGGCTGAGGGACATGGGTGTCCTCCGGGGGAGGGCGAACCAAAAGGCGACGGGAGAGGGCCCGTCGGCGACACGACGCAATAATTGCTAATTAACGAGGACTTATGCAAGTCTGAGATGCACGCAGACCCCACCGAAGGAGCCCGCGCGATGTCACCGAAGACGAAGACCGGCACCCCGCCCGCCAAGGCGGCCGCCCCCGACGCCTCGTACGTGGGGCGCGGAGTGCACAAGGTCGCGGTGGAGGCGCTCGCGCTCAGGATCTTCGACGGCACCTACGACGAGGGCGACACCCTCGACCTGCCGCAGCTGATGGCGGACCTCGACGTCAGCCAGACCGTGCTGCGCGAGGCCATCAAGGTCCTCACCGCCAAGGGACTGGTCGACGCCCGGCAGAAGCGCGGCACGTTCGTGCGCCCGCGCGACGACTGGAACGTCCTCGACTCCGACGTGCTGCGCTGGCAGCTGCGGGCCGGGGCGCCCACCGACTTCTTCGCCGACCTCCTGGAGCTGCGCCGCTCCATCGAGCCCGCCGCCGCGGCCCTCGCCGCCGACCGGCGCACCGACGACGACCTGGCCGCCCTGGACGCGGCGCTCGCCGCGATGGCCGCCTGCGACGACGACCCGGTGCTCGCCGTGCGGGCCGACGCGTCGTTCCACACCGCGCTGCTCACCGCCTCCGGCAACCAGTTCTTCGCGCAGATGCGCCGCATCATCATCCCCGCGCTGGTCGAGCGGGACCGCCGGGTGCACTCCCACCCGTACGAGGACCCGCTGCCGGTGCACGCGGCCGTCGCCGAGCGCGTGCGCGCGGGGGACGCCGAGGGCGCGTACCACGCCATGCTCGAACTCCTCGACATGGCCATGCGCGACCACCCCTGACCCCGCTCCCCGGGAAACCCGCACCACCTCCTGCCGCCGCCACACCACACCGCCGGAAAGGAAGACCCCATGAGGATCAGCCGCATCGAGACGTTCCTCGCGCCGCCGCGCTGGATGTTCGTCCGCGTGGAGACCGACGACGGAGTGGTCGGCTGGGGCGAGCCCGTCGTCGAGGGGCGGGCCGAGCCGGTGCGCGCCGCCGTCGAGGTGCTCTCGGAGTATCTGGTCGGGCAGGACCCGATGCGGATCGAGGACCACTGGCAGGTCATGACGAAGGGCGGCTTCTACCGGGGCGGCCCGGTGCTCTCCTCCGCGGTCGCCGGGCTCGACCAGGCGCTGTGGGACATCAAGGGCAAGGCGTACGGGCAGCCCGTGCACCAGCTGCTCGGCGGCCCGGTGCGCGCCAAGATCCGCGCGTACGCCTGGGTGGGCGGCGACGAGCCGCACGAGATACGGGACGCGCTCACCGCCCAGATGGAGGCGGGCTTCACGGCGGTGAAGATGAACGGCAGCGGCCGCATGACGCCGCTGGCCACCCGTGAGGAGGTCCGCGCGTGCCTGCGCCGCGCCGAGACCGCCCGTGAAGTCCTCGGCGACGAGCGGGACTTCGGCCTCGACTTCCACGGCCGGGTCTCCCCCGCCAACGCCCGCCGCATCCTGCCGCTGCTCGCCGAGTACGACCCGCTGTTCGTCGAGGAGCCGGTGCTCTCCGAGTACATGCACGCCGTGCCCGACCTGGTGAACGCCTCCAACATCCCGATCGCGCTCGGCGAACGCCTCTTCACCCGGCGGGAGTTCCTCGCCCCGCTCCAGGCGGGCGTGGCGATCCTGCAGCCCGACATCTCGCACGCGGGCGGCATCTCGGAGCTGCGCCGCATCGCCTCCCTCGCCGAGGTGTACGGGGCGCAGATCGCGCCGCACTGCCCGCTCGGCCCGGTCGCGCTCGCCGCGAGCCTCCAAGTCGCCTTCACCACGCCGAACTTCCTCATCCAGGAACAGTCCATCGGCATCCACTACAACCAGGGCGCCGAGCTCCTCGACTACGTCGCCGACCCGGAGCCGTTCCGCTTCCACCACGGCTGTCTGATCCGCACCGAGCGGCCCGGGCTCGGCGTGGACGTCGACGAGGCCGCGGTGCGCGCCGCAGACAAGTCCGGGCACGCCTGGCGCAACCCGGTGTGGCGGTACGAGGACGGCTCGTTCGCCGAGTGGTGACCCGCCGCGGGTGACTCGCGGCGGTACCCCCCTCCTCCCCCCTCGCCGTGAACTCCCCCTCCGCCCCCCACGATTCAGCAACCCCAGAAAGAGCAGCAGCCATGGACTTCAGCACCGCCCTGCGCGCGGAGCGGCTCGTCGCCATCATCCGCGGCACGGATCCCGAGGCGTCCTTCCGCACCGTCATCGCCCTCGTCGAGGCGGGCATACCCCTGGTCGAGGTGTCCCTCAGCGGCGCCGACGCCCTGGGGGTCATCGAGCGGGCGCGCGCCGAACTCCGCGACGCCGCCTGGCTCGGCGCGGGCACCGTCGTCACCGAGGTCGACGCCCGCCGGGCCGCCGAGGCGGGCGCCAACCTCATCGTCACGCCCGGGCTCGGCCCCGGCTTCCGCGCCGCAGCGCGCCAGGGCCTGCCCACGCTCGCCGGGGTGCTCACCCCCAGCGAGGTCTGCGCGGCCCTCGACGCACGGGCCACCGCCCTGAAGATCTTCCCGGCGTCGGCGCTCGGCGGCCCCTCCTACCTCAAGGCGCTGCGGGCGCCCTTCCCGGACGTGCCGTTCGTGCCGGTCGGCGGCGTCGGCGTCACCGAGGCGGCCGAGTATCTGCGGCTCGGGGCGCTCGCGGTGGGCGTCGGCTCGCCGCTGGTCGGGGACGCGGCGGACGGCGGCGACCTGGCCGGGCTCCGCTCGCGCGCGGCGGCCTTCCTCGCGGTCACGGGCAAGGAGGCGCGCGCATGAGCGGCGAACGCACGGACACGGGTGCGGTGTTCACCTTCGGCGAGACCATGGTCGCGCTGCGCGGCAGCGGGCCGCTGAAGCTCGGCGGCTCCATGGAGGTATCTGTCGCGGGCGCCGAGTCGAACGTCGCGATCGGCCTGGCCCGGCTCGGGCACCCGGTGCGCTGGGCCGGTGCCGTGGGCGACGACGAGGCGGGCGAGCTGGTCCTGCGCACGCTGCGCGCCGAGGGCGTCGACGTGTCGGGCGCCACCCGCGACGCGGAGGCGCCCACCGGGCTGATCCTGTTCGAGCCGCGCCTTCCCGAGGTCACGCGGGTGCACTACTACCGGGCGGGCTCGGCCGGTTCTCGGATCAAGGCGTGCGCGGTCGAGGAGGCGTTCACGGCCGAACCGCCGCGGGTGCTGCACCTGACGGGCATCACCCCGGCGCTCGGCCCGTCCGCCCTGTGCGCGGCCCGGCGCGCGCTGCGCCTGGCCCGCGAGCACTCGACGCTCGTCTGCCTCGACGTCAACTTCCGCTCCCGGCTGTGGAGTCACGAGGACGCCTCGGCGGCCCTGCGGGAGTGGCTGCCCTACGTCGACGTGCTCATCGCCTCGGACGACGAGCTGCCCCTGTGCCTGCCGTACGACGCTCCGCGCGAGGCACCCGAACAGGCCAAGTTGCTCCTGGACCTCGGCGTGGGCGAGGTCGTCGTCAAGCTGGGCGCGGACGGCGCCACCGTGCACACCGCCGACGGCGAGCTGCACCGCCCGGCCCGGCCCGTGCGGGCGGTGGACGCGGTGGGTGCCGGTGATGCCTTTGTGGCGGGCTATCTGTCGGCACTGCTGGACGGCGCGGACGCCGCCGGACGCCTGGACCGGGCGGTGACGACGGGCGCGTTCGCGGTCGCGTCCCGGGGCGACTGGGAAGGGGCGCCGACACGGGCCGAGTTGAGCCTCCTCGGGGTGAACGAGGGCACGGTCGTGCGGTAAGAACCTGGTCGGCGTCCACGCATCCCCCTCCGCCCGGCGGGACAGGATCGGGGCAGCCGAACGGCCCGCGCGGACGACCAGGACAGGGGCACAGCGACCATGAGCGCACAGCGGCAGGGACTCGCCATGAGCGGCACCGGTGTGGAGGGGGCCCGCCACTTCGAGCGGGCCCTGGACGCCCTGCTCTTCTTCCGCGGCGAGGTGGCCGACGAGGCCCAGGCCGTCGTCGCCGCCTCACCCGATTCGGTGATGGGCCGCGTCCTCTGCGCCTACCTCGGGCTGCTCGGCACGGAGGAGAAGGAGGCGGCGTCGGCGGCGGACGCCTTCGGCGTGTTCCGCAAGGGGCTCGACCTCGCCGGGATCAGCTCGCGGGAGCGGCTGCACGTCGCGGCCGCCGAGGCGTGGCTCGCCGGTGATCTGCACGGCGCCGGGCGGCGGTTGGGCGAGCTCAGCACCGCCTTCCCGCACGACGTGCTGGCGCTCGCCGTCGGCCACCAGATCGACTTCTTCACCGGCGACGCACAGCGGCTGCGCGACCGGATCGGGGGCGCGCTCGGCTCCTGGGACGACCTCGACGACCCGTGGCGCGGTCCGCTGCTCGGCATGTACGCCTTCGGGCTCGAGGAGTCCGGGCACTACGAGCACGCCGAGGAGGTCGGCCGCCAGGCCGTCGAACAGCACCCCCAGGACGTGTGGGGGATCCACGCGGTGGTGCACACCTTCGAGATGCGGGGCCGGTTCGCGGACGGCATCCGCTTCCTCGACGCCCGCGCCGACGACTGGGCCTCCGGCAACTATCTGAACGTGCACAACTGGTGGCACTACGCCCTGTACGCCCTGGAGGCGGGCGACCTCGACCGGGTCCTCGGCGTCTACGACAGCGCCCTGCACCACGACGGCTCCGAGGGCCTGGCCATGGAACTCCTCGACGCCTCCGCCCTGTTGTGGCGGCTCCTGCTCGCGGGCCACGACACCGGGGACCGCTGGGCGGCGCTCGCCGGGGCCTGGGCCGGGCGGGCGGACGGCAGCTACTACGCCTTCAACGACGCGCACGCCGTGATGGCGTACGCCGGTGCCGGGCGGCTCGCCGACGCGGAGCGGCTCGTCGCCGACCGGGAGCGCCGGCTCGCGGTCGGCCACCGGCCCGGCGTCACCAATCACGCGATGACCCGGGACATCGGCCTGCCGGTGTGCCGGGCGCTGATCGCCTTCCGCCAGGAGCGGTACGCGCGCGTGGTCGAGCTCCTGGCCCCGATCCGCCACCGCCTGGGCGAGTTCGGCGGCAGCCACGCACAGCGCGACGCCGTGCAGCGCACCCTGGTCGAGGCCGCTCTGCGGGCGGGCCGCCACGACCTCGCCCGCACCCTCCTGAGCGAGCGCGTCCACCTCCGCCCGGTGTGCCCGTACAACTGGCTGGCCTGGGCCCGCCTGGCCGACCGGGTCGGGGACGCGGCACAGGCCGCGACGGCGCGGGCGCGGGCGGGGAAGCAGGCGGCCGAGGGGGCCGCGGCGCTGCGGTCGGCCTGAGCCCGCCACGGGTGAACGGGCCCCGCATCGAACGGGACCCGTACCGAACGGGATCCATACCGAACCCGGTCCATACCGAACCCGGTCCATACCGAACGGCGTCCGTACCGAGACCGGGCCTCTGTCGAAGCTGCCCCAGGCCACGGAGCCGGTGCCGCACTCGCCCCACAGGCCGAACCGGTCGGCGACCGCGGAGAGGTACGCGGCGGCGAGCGCCCGCCCTGGTCACCCGCGACGCCGGACAGGCACCCGAAACAGCGCCCGCACAGCCGGAGTTGAGCGCCACGGAGCCCGTACGGCGGGACCTCCGGCCCGGCGTCCCCGACGTCTCCCTCTTCCCTGGACCGTCCTGGGCGACCACCGCCCGGGACGCCACCCGGCACGGCCCGGACGCGTACGCCTACGGTGATCCGCGCGGCCGCCTCGAACTCCGGTCCGCCCTCACCGACTGTCCGAACCGGACCCGTGGCGTGGCCGGGGCGCCGGGGCAGACCCTGGTGACCGGCTGGTTCGGCACGAGCCGGACCCTCACCCCGGTCCGCACCCGGGCCCGAGTCCCCGCCCGCGTCGCCCGCAGGGCGTGATCGTGGGCCACGGCCGCCCACCGGCCCGAACCGCCACCGAAGCACGGGGCCGACTCATCGCAGTGACGGCGCGCGCGGGCCTGCCCGACGCACGCCCCTGGATGTGACGACCCGGGCCGCCCATGGATCACCGCGAGGGCGGGCACGCAGCCTGGGATCCAGCCGCCTCGGTGCGCTGCACCAGGCCGCCCAGGATGAGGGCGAGGCCCGCCTCGAACGCCGATTCGTGATCGATCTCCGGCACATCGGCCGGCCGCTCCGTGACGGCACCGTGGCCTGTGTCGGCCTGCTCTTCCAGCACGCTGCCGACGGTGTAGCGGCCGGCGGCCAGCATGGCCATCTGCGCGTCTCGCTCGGGCACGCCGGAGGTGACGAGGAAGGTCATCTTGCGCCGGATCCGGTCGAGGTCGCCCGTCGGGACACTGCCGGCGTGGAGGCGTGCGCCATCGCGGCGCAGGAGCAGCGTGCGCCGGAAGCTGCGCGTGTTCTCCAGGAACCACTCCCGCCAGTCGTCCTCGGGCGCGGGAAGGGGCGCTCCGGCATGGGGCGCCATGGCCGCCTCCGCCATGGCCGCGAGCAGATCCTTCTTGGTGCGGAAGTGGTAGTAGAGCGAGGGCTGCTCGACGCCGAGCCGCTGCGCCAGCCGCCTCGTGCTGACGTTCTCCAGGCCCACCTCGTCGAGCAGGCTCAGCGCTTCAGTGACGACGGTCGCACGGTTCATCTTGGTCACGTTGACATTCTATCGGTGATAGAAGACTCTGGAAAGGAATCAATCACCGATAGAATTTGAAGTGGTCGGCATGCCGAACAAGATCACGAAGCATTCTCTGAGGATTCTCGTCGCCGGTGGCGGCGTCGCCGGGCAGGCGCTGGCCTTCTGGCTCACCCGCGGTGGCCACCAGGTGACGGTCGTCGAACGCTTTCCGGCGCTGCGCGCCTCCGGGGCGCAGGTCGACCTGCGCGGGCAGGGCATCGCAGCGGTCGAACGGATGGGCCTGCTCGACACCGTCCGCAGCCGGCTCGTGGACGAGGCAGGCGTCGCCTTCGTCAACTCCCGAGGGAAGCCGAAGGCGACGATCATGGCCAACACCTCCGGCAGGGGCCGCCAGACCCTCACCTCGGAGTACGAGATCATGCGCGGCGACCTCGTCCGCATCCTCCACGACGCGACCGAGGACGGCACCGAGTACGTCTTCGGCAAGAGCGTCGACGGCTTCGACCAGGACGACCATCAGGTCACCGCCCACTTCTGCGACGGCACGTCCGGCGAGTACGACGTGCTGATCGGCGCCGACGGCCAGGGCTCACGCATCCGCCGGGCGCTGCTGCCGGAGGGCTTCGATCCGTACTGGCGCGTCGGCATCCACATGGCCTACTGGTTCGTCCCGCGCATCGCCTCCGACAGCAGCATCCGCGACACCTGCATGGTCCCGGGAGGCCGCCAGATCATGCGGCGCAGCCACAACCCGACCGAGACCCAGGTCTACTTCGTGATGCGCGAGGAGTCGGCGGAAGCCTCCGCGATCCACCGCGCACCCGTCGAGCAGCAGCAGGAATTCTGGGCCGGCCGTTTTCGCGACGCGGGCTGGCAGACCGAGCGGTTCATCGCCGGCATGAGGACGAGCCCGTTCTTCCACTCCCAGGAGATCGCCCAGGTCCGCACCGACACCTGGTCCCAGGGCCGGGTGGTCCTGGCCGGTGACGCCGCACACTGCGCCTCCCCCTACAGCGGCATGGGCATCTCCGGCGGCCTGGTCGGCGCCTACGTCCTGGCCGGTGAGATCAACCGGCACGCCGACGACCTGCCGACCGCCCTGGCGAACTACGACAGGGTGCTACGGCCCTTCATCAACGGGATCCAGGCCGAAGTGAACCCCCGCGTGCTGCGCCTCGGCATGCCCATGAGCAAGCACGCGATCAGCACCTTCCAGGCCGCCACGGCCCTCGCCTGCCTCCTGCGCATTCCCGACCTCACCGCGCGCTTCGCGAAGGCGGACCGCGGCGGCGACTGGCAGCTCCCCGACTACGACGGCCTGCCGCCACGCACGTGACGGCGCGCGCGGGCAGAACCGGCACGTGCAGGTTCACCCCCCTCCACGCCCCGCGCACCCGCGTCACCCCCGTGAGCGATGACGGCGATCGCCACCGCCTGCTTGGCTCGGGATCATGACCAAGCAGCTCAGGCTTCTCACACACCTCGCCCTGGCCCTCTCCGCCGTCGCCGTGGTGGTGGCGGGCCCGCTCGCCACCGCCGCAACCGCCGCACCTGTCCCTCAACTCCCGGGAGCCGGCGCCTCCTTCCGCGCCGAGAGCCCCGCCGTGACCCAGGTCGACGCCTTCTTCGGCGCCTACCGGCGCGCCTCGCTCGGTGGTGTCGAGGAGACCCCCGAGGAGGTGCGCCGCATGTATCTGGACCCTGAGCTCGACGGCCGGCTCACCGACTGGGCCGCCGAGCACGACGCGGACCCCGTCTTCCGCGCACAGAACATCCCGGACTCCTGGTCCGTGGCCACGCTCACGAGCGACGAGGACACCGAGACGGTGGTCCTCACCGAGCACTGGGGAGACGGCTCGACCACCACTGTCTGGTACACCGTCCGGCTCGCGGACCTCGTCATCGTCGGGCTCACGGACCCGCCCCTCCGACACCTGCCCGAATCGGCCCCCGCCGCTTCCGTGTCATGATCGCGAGATGTCGCACCCGTCCGCCGCCCTCGCACGCAGCGTCGTCGCCGCCGCTCTCCCCCAGGAGCCCGGCCCCGACGTGCGCCCCGTCGACGAGGGCGGCGAGCACTCCACCTGGTGGGTGGGCGAACGGCACGTGCTGCGGCTCGCGTTGGACGCCGGCGGGTCGGTGCGGCAGCGGCGCGAGGTCGCGCTGCGGGACGCCGTCCGGGGCCGCGTCGGAGAGGTCGGTGTGCCCGCGAGCGTCGCGTCCGGGGTCTGGGCGCCCGGACTGACGTACACCCTCGACACCCGGATCCCGGGGGCCTCCGCCGAGGTGCGGGGCGTCTCCGGTGCGGGCGAGCGGGATCTGGCCGCGCTGCTCTCGGGCCTCGCCTCCTTCCCGGGAGCGGAGGCCGAGGCCCTCGGGGTGCCCGTCGAGCGGCCGCGAGCCCTGGACGACGTACGGAAGCAAGCCATGGACGCGGCGCGGCAGTTGGCCGACGGCGGGGAGGCGGAGCGTGAGCTGCCCGGGCGGCTGGCCGGGCAGCTGACCGGACGAGCGACGGAGCCCGTGGCGGCGACTGCTCCGGCCCTCGTCCTCACCCACTGCGACCTCAAGGGCGAGCACCTGCTGGTCACTTCGGCGGGCCGGGTCGCGGGCGTGCTCGACTGGACCGACGCGGCCGTCGCCGACCCGGCCGAGGACGTCGCGGGGCTCGCCCTCTCCGTCGGAGCACCCGCCGCCGTCCGGGTGGCCGCGCTCGCCGGGCACTCCCCCGCGACCGCCGCGCGCGGTGTCGCGCTCGCCCGCTGCGACACGCTGATCCGCCTCGCCGACCGGCTGTACGGGACGGACGACAGCCCGCTCCCACTGCTGCGCGTGCAGCGGGAACGGGCCTGGGCGGCGCTGCCCGCGTAGGGCACCTCGAGAGGAATCCTCAGCGGAATGTCAGAGGCGTCCCGGAGGAATCCTCAACAGGACGTCCCGTTTGCGGAGTTGGTCCCCCTGCACCCTGGGGACATCCCTGGGTGGCGCACCGAAGCGGAGCCGGGGGGCGGCTCCTAGTCTGGATTCCGTCGCCAAGTGTCACGGCTCATGGGCCTGAGCCTGACTCCGGGAGGGCGCTGTGCGCTATGTGATCGAGGTGTACCGCTCGCCCGGCGGGGTGTACGGGAGTGTCGTGACGGAGAGCGGTGAGGAGACGGCCGGTGCCCGGCCGTTTCACGGCTGGCTCGAACTGCTCGCGCTCCTGGAGCCGCCGCCGGAGCCGCAGGGAGCGGGGCTTGCCGTGTCTCCGCCGGCGGAGGATCTGCCCTGAGACACCCGAAGGACATTCCTCGGCAATCCCGCTTGTGCGCGGGGTGGTCGCGCCCCCATCGTGGACCTTTAGGGACAGGCATCCCATGCAGGGGTCCGGGGGCGGTATGGCCGACGACGTGTTCTCCGGTCGCGCACAGGAACTCACCGCGCTGCACGAGGAGTTCCGGCGTGCGAGCGCGGGCGACCCGCGCCTCGTCCTGGTGGAGGGGCCGGGCGGCATCGGCAAGACCGCCCTGGTGCGCCGCTTCCTCGACACCGCGCCGGGCCGCCCCTGTCTGCTGCACGCCAGCGGCGAGGAGAACGAGAGCGCGCTGCCCTGCGGAGTGCTCGCCCAGTTCGTGGGCCAGAGCCCGCTGCCGCCGCCCGACGCACTGGCCGCCCTGGCCTCCGTACCGAAGTCGCTGCCGCCGAACCTGGCGCCGATGGCGGCGGGTTTCGGACTGCTCGACCTGCTCGGCGAGGTACAGGCCAAGGGGCCCGTGGTGCTGGTGCTCGACGATGCCCACTGGGCGGATGCGCCGTCCATGAACGCCCTGACGTTCGCACTGCGACGGCTCCGCGGTGAGCGGGTTCTGGCCATCGTGACCCTGCGCGACCTGAACAACCCGGCGCTGCCCGACGGGATCCGCCGGCTCCTCACGGACGTGCGCACCCGGCAGCTGCCGCTGGAGGGGCTCACCCCCTTCGAACTCACCTCGCTGGGCGCCGAGTTGGCCGCGCTGCGACTGCCGCACTCGGCGTCCGTGCGGCTGCACGCGCACACCCGCGGCAACCCGCTGCACGCCCGCGCGCTCCTGGACCAGGTGCCCGCCCCCGTGCTCATGGACGTCGGCACGCCGCTGCCCGCGCCGCGCTCCTACGCGATGCTCGTCCTCGCCAACCTCGCCGACTGCGGCTCCCAGGCCCGCCGTCTGGTGCAGGCGGTGAGCGTCCTCGGCCTCAACTGCCGGCTGCACAGGGCCGCTTCGCTCGCCCGGCTGCCGCAGCCGCTGCCCGCCCTGGAGCGGGCCATCACCGCGGGCCTGCTGCACTCCTCGCCGGCCGGCTCCGCGCCCGAGGTGTCCTTCCCGCACCCGCTGGTGCACGCGGCCGTGTACCAGGACATCGGGCCCGCCCAGCGCGCCGCCCTGCACACCCGCGCCGCCACCCTGGTCGAGGACGAGTACGCGAGCCTGCGCCATCGGGTGCTCGCCGCGACCGGGCCCGACGAGCACCTGGCCGCCGCGCTCGCCGCCTGTGCGCGCCGGGAGGCGGCCACCGGTCAGTGGGCGGTCGCGGGCACGCATCTGCGGCACGCCTCGCGCGTCGCCACGACCGCCGTGGAGCGGGACCGGCTCGCGGTGGAGGCCGTCGAGGCGCTGCTCCTGGACGGGCGGGTGCACGAGTCGGCGGAGCTCGCGGCCGCGCTCCCGGACAGCACCGCCCCGGCGCTGCGCGGCTATGTGCGCGGCTATGTGGCGCGGGTGGAGGGGCGCACCGAACAGGCGCAGACGCTGCTCCTCGACTCCTGGGAGCAGTGCGACCAGGACGCCGAGCCGTCGCTCGCGGCGCGCACCGCCGAGCAGTTGAGCTATGCCGCGGTGATGCGCGGGCGGGCCGCCGACGCGGCGCGCTGGGCGGAGCGGGCGCAGCGGCTCTCGACGCTGCAGGGGCCGAGCCGCATGCTGCGCTTCAACCATCTGATCGCGCTCGGGCTGAGCGGCGCCGCGAAGCAGGGCATCGCGCTCGCCGCCGATCTGCCCGATCCGCTGCTCGTGCCGCTGGGGAGCATCGATCTGCTGCTCGCGCGGGGGCAGTTGAGGCTGTGGTCGGACGACCTCGACGGGGCCCGGCAGGATCTGCTCAGCGCCGTCGCCAACTGCCGCAACACCACGGTTCCGCTGCGGCTGCTGTCCTCGTCGGCGCTCGCGCAGGCCCTGCACCGGCTCGGCGACTGGGACGAGGCCCTGATCCACGCGGAGACGTCCGCGTCGATCGCGGACGACACCGACCAGTCGTGGCTGAAGCCGGTGACGCACGGCGTGGCCGCGCAGATCCTCGCGGCGCGCGGCGCCTGGGACCGGGCGGAGGGGCATCTGCGGCTCGCCCTGGACGCGCCGGGCAGCGCGGAGACGGCGGTCGCCTTCGCGTACGCGGCCTCCGCGCACGGCCACTTCGCGGACGCCCGCGCGGAGCCGGAGCGCGTCGTGGACGCGCTGCGCCCGCTGCTGCGCTACGCCGACCACGACGGCGTCAACGAGCCGGGCGTGGTCGACTGGCACGAGCTCCTCGTCGAGGCGCTGATCCAGCTCGGCGCCCTGGACGAGGCCGAGGCGGTGCTCGCGCCCTTCGAGTCGCGGGCGGCGGACCGGTGCCGGCACTCGGCGATGGCGGGGGCGGCCCGGGTGCGGGCGGCGCTGCTCGCGGCGCGGCGCGACAAGTCCGGCGCCGAGGCCGCGTTCCGGCGCGCCCACGACCACGCGGCCCAGGTGCCCATGCCGTTCGTCCGGGCCCGGGTCGACCTGGACCACGGCGCCTTCCTGCGGCGGGTGGGGCGCAGGGCCGCGGCGGTGGCACGCCTGCAGTCGGCGTACGACACGATGTCGGCGCTCGGCGCGCTGCCCTACCGGTCCCGCTGCGCCCGCGAACTCGACGCCTGCGGCCGGGCGGCGCCCCCGCGCACGGACAGCGATCCGGCCCAGAACGGGTCGGCGGGCGACGGCGCGGACGGCGCGCTCACCCCGCAGGAGCTGGCCGTCGCCCGGCTCGCCTCCCAGGGCCTGACGAACCGGCAGATCGCCACGGCCCTGGCGCTGAGCGTCAAGACGATCGAGTACCACCTGGGGCACACCTACGCGAAGCTCGGCATCACCTCCAGGATCGGCCTGGTCGCCCGGCTCGCGCCGCACCCGCACCCCTCCTAGTGGCCGCCCCCAGGGGGACACCGGGGTAATCCCTGGTTCACTCCCCGAGGCGACCCGGTACGGCCCGCCCCTACCGTCGGGGCCGTACACGGGAAGCACTGGAGGTGTTCGGATGGCTTCCTCGACATCCCTGACCGCGTGCGGCGACACACCGGCCGTGCTGCGTCTGGGTCTGCTGGGGGGTTTCCGCCTGAGCCACGGCGGCGACGGCGGCAACGAGATCGACGTCACGGCGAGCGGTCAGCAGCTGCTCGCCCTGCTCGGCCTGCGCGGGCCCGCCACCCGCTCGGTCCTCGCGGGCACACTCTGGCCGGAGGTGCCCGAGCACCGGGCCCGGGCCAGTCTGCGCACCGCCATGTGGCGGCTGAACGGGGCGGGTTCGGCGATCGCCGACGTGCGCACCGGCGTCCTGTCGCTCAGCCCGCTGGTCCGCATGGACATCGACGACCTGACGGCCACCGCCCACGAGGCGCTGTCGGCGGCCGACGGGTCCCGGGTCCGTGGCGAGTCGGCCGCCCTGCTCGGCCGGGGCGAGCTGCTGCCGGGCTGGGACCAGGAGTGGGTGGTCTTCGAACGCGAACGGCTGCACCAGCTGCGGCTGCACGCCCTGGAGGCCCTGTCCGCGCGCCTGGTCGCCCAGGGCGCGTACGCGACCGCTCTGGAGGCCGCGCTGGAGAGCACCCGCATCGATCCGCTGCGCGAGAGCGCCCACCGCGCGGTCGTCTCGGTGCACCTCGCCGAGCACAACGTCGCCGAGGCGGTGCGGCACTACGAGGGCTTCCGGGCCCTGCTGCTGCGGGAGTTGGGGGTCGAGCCCTCGCGGCAGTTCTCGGTGATGGTGCGGCGCGTGCTGGTGTGAGGGCGCGCCCGGCGCGTACGCGGGTGTGACGGGGCGGTGACGCGAGCCCCGCCACGATGGACGCGCCTCGTCCGGGAGACGGGGGAGACGGGCCGGACTATGGGGGGCCGCCCGTCCGGAGCGACGCCCCGGCGGCTGTCCGCGCAGCCGCCGGGACGGGACCGCTCGGCCCTGGGCGAGGCGCTCACCGGCCGGGGGACGCGCGCCCGAACAGCAACGCAGCACGCCCGAACGGCACCGGGGACACGACAGACAACCGAGACCGCCGTACGTGTGGATCACGGGGCCATGCGTACGGGGAGATGCGCGGACGCACGGACGGGGGTGCGTGTGGACGCGGGAGGGGCGGGACGCCGTGAGCTCGCGGCGCCCCGCCCCCTTTCTCTTCCCCCTGGAGCTCCCCCGGGCCCCCTTCTCAGTGGCTCGTCCCGCGATCGCTGCCGTCCTGATCGCCGTCGTCCTGCTCGTCCTGCGTGCCCGGCCGTTCCGCGTGCAGTCCCGCCACCGCCCGCTCGACGGCCTTGTGGGGCAGGCCCGTTCGGCGGCAGAGCTCCTTGGCCGGCAGTTCGTGCAGGACCGTGTCGACGTCCTTGCCCTCGACGGCGGCGATCTGCTGGACGTAGCCGCGTACGCGGTCGACCGGGTCGGCCGCGTCCGGGCGCGGCCCCGCGGGTGCCGGCGGGGGCGCCCCGGGCAGGCCGCCCCTGGCCTCGTCGGTGCGGCGCGGCTCCTGCTCCAGCCAGGTCGTCCACACGCCTCGGCCCACCAGGTGCGCGGCGGCGGACTCGGCGACGGAGCCGTCCTCGATGACGCCCGGGTCGGCGGCGTCGGCGGCGACCAGGAGGCGGCAGGAGGAGACGAGTTGGGGCGGCGCCGTGACGGACGGCAGCTCCAGGTCCGCGCGCTGGTCCGCGGGCAGCAGGGTGGCGAGCGCCAGGGCGTCCGGGTGGCCGGGGACGCTCGCGAGCAGCCGGTGGATCATGTCGCGCTGCCACTCCCGGTCGAGGGCGGCCCCCTTGCCCAGGAGCATCGCGTGGGCGCCGACGATGCCGAGGAACGGCGCCATCTTCTTCGAGTGCAGCATGAGCGAGATCTGCTCGTCCGAGACCAGTTCGAGGCCCTGCCGGAGCCCGGAGAGGGCCGCCTCCAGGGCGAGCGAGCGGGCCGGGTCGGCGTCGCTCCAGCCGTCGCCCTGGCGCGCCATGTGCACCGAGGCGTACTGGGGTTCCGGGCCCTGGCTGCCGTTGGGCACGAAGACCATCGTGGTCCAGCCCTCCTGCACCCACAGCGCCTGCGCCAGCGGGTAGCCGCCGCCGTTCGGGACGCGGGTGCGCAGCCGGTAGCCGCCGGGCGCGAGCGGGGCGCTGAACGCCGACCACTCCTGGTCGCCCGAACTCTGCCAGCCGTCCTCGCCGCCGTCCACGGGCGTGCCGTCCTCGGCGGCGACCTCCAGGGCGTAGGGCGCGAGCCGGCGGCCGCGGCGCAGGTTGCGGATCAGGACCATCAGGCTGGGCGCGCCCGTGCCGTGGGTGGAGGCGCGGCTGAAGCGCACGGCCGCCTCCTGGTGGTCCTCGCGGGTGGAGGACGTGCCCACCAGGGGCGCGGGCGTGGGGATGCGGGGCAGCGGCAGCCGTTCGACGAAGGGTTCGCCGCGGACCTCGACGAGC
The DNA here is from genome assembly GCF_042740175.1 of Streptomyces sp. NPDC059009. NCBI lineage: Bacteria > Bacillati > Actinomycetota > Actinomycetes > Kitasatosporales > Streptomycetaceae > Streptomyces > Streptomyces sp. NPDC059009. The sequence goes on from NZ_JBHYJB010000008.1 coordinate 213,383, forward strand.
TTGCTGTCGACCGCGCCGCCGAAGCGCTGCTCGATGCGGTAGATGCCCGGGGTGAGCGTCGTCTCGACGGTGCCCATCCGATGGATGACCTCTTCGAAGGCCGCGTCCGTGACGGTGACCATCACGGAGGGCGTGTCGGGGATGACCACGAACGGCACGGCCTTCTCGGGCTGTTCGCGGAACCGGTCAGAACTGGACACCGTTGCCACCGCCTGTCACTACCTCGAAGAAGCCGTCGTTACGGAAGTCAGGAGCCATGTCGCTGTCCGGGATCATCCGGTAGAGCCCGGGGACGAGGGACTCGACGCTCTCGTCCTTCTCGACGAAGACCCGGCGCGGCTCGTCGAGGCGGCCGCGGAGTTCGACCCAGCCGCGGAATCCGGCCGGGAAGCGCAGTGTCACCGGGTAGGCGCCGTTCCCCTGGAGCCGGGCGAGGACGAGCGGTTCACTGAGCTGGGTGCGGAACGTCGCCCGCTGGGAGACCACTCCCCTGGCGCGCTCCAGCACGTGCTGCTGCACGTAGTTGCTCAGCTTGTCCGAGGTGACCGCGCCGTCGGCGACGGTGGCGCCGCCCGCGCCGCGCAGCCCCTCCAGGAGCGCGGTGGTGAAGTAGCCGCGCGCCTCGTCGGGGTCGGCCGGCAGGGACTCGTAGGCGGGGTCGCCGAGCGAAGCGGCGTACCCGATCAGCCAGTTGACCTTGTCCGGCGTCTCGGTGGTCTCCGTGAACGGCGGGGCGAAGGGGGCCACAGTGCCGAACCTGGTGCGGCAGCAGTCGGCGAAGAAGACGACCTCATGGAAGGGCGAGGCGGACTCGTACCACTCCACGTACTTGCCCACGGCGATGTGGTTGCCGAGCATGTGCATCGCCGCGTCCGCCATGAGCAGCGCCGCGTCGCCCCCGAACGGCGCGATGCCGTGGCCCGCGAGGAACACGTACAGGCGGCTCTCGGCCCAGGACTCGGGCCGCTCCGTGAGGGCCTGGCGGACGGCGTCGTGGGCCCGGATCAGGGCCCGGACGACGTTGGCCGTCGTGGGCTTGGCGCACGTGTAGTCGGTGACCTGTTCGTCCTCCTCCGTGGCCGCGACGAGCGTGACGTTCGCCGCGGGTACATCGCCTCCGGCCGGGTCGACGAGCCACTCCGTGAAGCGCTGCGCGTCTCCTCGCGGCCCGCGCAGATCGCTGATCGCCGGGTAGCGGTTGATGCCGACCACCACCGCGTAGTGCAGGCTGTTCATCGGGCTTCCCCCTGCGTTCGCTCTCTCACTCGGCGAGCATGGCGGCCACGCTCGCCAGGACCTCCGGGTCGTCGTCGAACCCGGAGTGGCTGTGGGCGCCGGAGCTCAGGCCCGGGCCGCCGTCGTGCGGCGACCAGACGGTGCGGGTCGCGTCGGCGTCCAGGAAGTCCCGAACGGCGGCGATGTCCTGGCCCGCGCCGCCCGCCCCGTCGCTGTAGGCGCGCTGCATCCCGGCCAGCGGGAGGACGGCGGAGCGCCCGTCCGGGTCGCGCTCCAGGACGCCGGAGACGAAGTACAGGAGCGACCTGGGGTACAGGTGCGGCACCAGGTGGTCGGCGCGCTCCGCGGTGTCGGTCATGGTGAACATGCGGAAGCGGTCGAAGAGTTCGGCCCTGCGGCGCACGACGGGTGCGAGGTGCGCGACGGTGCAGGCGGGGGCGAGCAGGACGACGTCGCGGACGCGGAAGTCGGCCGGGACGGGCTCCTCGGCGGCGGTGCGGCGGCGGTCGAGGTCGGTGAGGAGGTTGTCGATGAAGACGGCGCCCGCGCTGTGTCCGACGACGGAGAGCCGGGGCCGGGGCCCGGCGCCGAGGAGTTCGCCGAACCGGTCCATGAAGTAGCGTCCGGCGCGCACCTCGCCGGGCAGCGCGGGCGCGGCGAAGGTGGCGGCGGTCTGCTGCTTCATGGCGTCCCAGATGGCGGCGCCGACGTTGGCGACGTAGAACTCGCGCAGGATCTCCTCGACGACGGTCGGGTACAGGCCGTGGTCGCTGTGCGCGCGGAAGCGGCCCACGACGGCGCCGACCACGCGGACGGCCTTGCGCACCAGGAGCGCCGAGGTGACGACGGCCCGCTCGACGTCGGCGGCGACCGTGGCGACGGTGAGTTCCTCGACGGTCGCGGGCGACATCAGGGTGGCGGCGGCCGCGCGTCCCCCCGTGACGCCGCGCGCCGCCGCCTGCTCGGGCGGTCCTTCGGGTGCCGTCGATGCGGGGTCCTGGTAGGCCGAGTTGACGATCTCGCGGTTGCGCAGGGCGAGTTCGGTGTCCGCGTCGAGCTCGGCGGTGATGCGGGCGCGTTCGGCCTCGCTCAGCTGCTCCACCTCGTGCGGGGCGACGAGCTGTCCGTACGGCTCCTGGCCGCGCTCGGCCAGGGACAGTTCGGCGGCGACGGCGCGGGCCGGCGGGGTGGGCACGGTGCCGAGTGAGCGGCGGCCCGGCTGGGCGAAGACGAGCCCGGCCGCGTAGCGCGTGACGCGGTTGAGCAGGGTGCGGAAGACGCTCTCGGAGAGGATCTTCGGGAGGTTGCCGCGGACCGTCTCCAGGAGGCCGCTGCTCCACACGAAGAAGACCGGCGTGACCCCGGCGGCCTCGTAGACCGGGGTGAGGCGGGCGGCGGTGGCGAAGCCGAGGGCGTCGTCGACGAGCCCGCCGTGGAAGTGCAGGACGACCCGCGGCCGGTCCTTGAGCCCGGCGACGAGCGCGTCGATGTCGGCGGTCGTGGTCGAGGCCAGCCGGCCGTTCTCCCGGGTGTGGATGCAGTTGCTGCGGCGTGTGTCCATCTCCGAAACCTCCCGGCCTGCGGACCGGGTGACTGCTCCCGGCGCAGGGCAGCGTAGGACCGGGCCGTCCGCGCACACCTCGGGGACCGGCTCGGGGATGTCCCTGGTGAGCGGGGCCGGGGTACGGTGCCCCCGGCGGACCCCTGGTCGGCGGGTCGGGCGAAGGGGCCCATATCCCCACTCCAGCAAGCCACTTGCAAGGCTTGCGCTAGCCTTGCGTTCATGACGCGACGACTTGCTCAAGTGGCCAAGAAGGTCGGGGTCAGCGAGGCCACGGTCAGCCGGGTGCTCAACGGCAAGCCGGGGGTTTCGGAGGCGACCCGGCAGTCCGTGCTCAGCGCGCTCGACGTGCTCGGATACGAGCGGCCGACACAGCTGCGCGGCGAGCGGGCCCGCCTGGTCGGCCTGGTCCTGCCCGAGCTGCAGAACCCGATCTTCCCCGCGTTCGCCGAGGTGATCGGGGGCGCCCTCGCCGGGCAGGGGCTGACACCCGTGCTGTGCACCCAGACCAAGGGCGGCGTCTCGGAGGCCGACTATGTGGAGCTGCTGCTGCAGCAGCAGGTCTCGGGGGTCGTCTTCGCGGGCGGCCTGTTCGCGCAGGCGGACGCCCCGCACGAGCACTACCGCCTGCTCGCGGACCGGAAGATTCCGGTGGTCCTCATCAACGCGGCCGTCGAGGACCTGGGCTTCCCCGCGGTCTCCTGCGACGACGCGGTCGCGGTGGAGCAGGGGTGGCGCCACCTGCGCTCGCTCGGCCACGAGCGGATCGGGCTGCTGCTCGGCCCGCCCGACCACATGCCCTCGCAGCGCAAGCTGGCCGCGGCCCGGGCGGCCGCGCGGGCGGGCGGCGGCGAGCTGCCCGACGGACGGGTGGCGCGCACCATGTTCTCCCTGGAGGGCGGGCAGGCGGCGGCCACGCGCCTGATGGACGAGGGCGTGACCGCGTTCATCTGCGCGAGCGACCCCATAGCACTCGGTGCCGTGCGGGCCGCGCGCCGCCGCGGACTGAGCGTGCCGGGCGACATCTCCGTGGTGGGCTACGACGACTCGGCGTTCATGAACTGCACCGAGCCGCCCCTGACGACGGTGCGCCAGCCCATCGAGTCCATGGGCCGGGCCGCGGTCGACCTGCTCGCCGCGCAGATCGAGGGCGGCAACGCACCGACCGAGGAACTGCTCTTCGAGCCCGAGCTGGTGGTGCGCGGCTCCACGGGCCCGGCACCCTCTTCCTCCTCCTCCGCCTCGTAACTGCCGCTACCTGTCAAGGAATTACGAAAACTGCGCGACATCTTGCGAACCGCTGTGGGCGGTGGTTGAGTGTGGGCCGCCACACAGCGCGCCGCTGTGGGCGTTCCCACGCTTCTGCCCAAGAGGGGTTCGCTGATGAGCAGTTCAGGGTTCCAGCGCACACGCACCACCGGGTTCCGCCGCACCCGCACCGCCTTCCTCACCACGGCACTCGTCCTCACTCCGCTGACCGCCTGCGGGGGCGGCGGGAGTGACTCCGCGGACGGCAAGACGCACATCTCGGTCAACTGCTGGCCGCAGCCCAGCGCGAAGATCGACCACAAGCGCTTCGCCGAGGACCTCAAGACGTTCGAGGAGAACAACCCCGGCATCGACGTCGAGGCCCACGACGCCTTCCCCTGCCAGGACCCGAAGACGTTCGACGCCAAGCTGGCGGGCGGGCAGATGGAGGACGTGTTCTACACGTACTTCACGGACACCCAGCACGTGGTCAACATCAACCAGGCCGCCGACATCACCGAGTACGTCAAGGATCTGAAGGGCTATCAGGCGATCTCGAAGCCGCTGCGCGACGCCTACACCGTGGACGGCAAGGTGTACGGGGTGCCGCGCACCAACTACTCGATGGGGCTGCTCTACAGCAAGAAGCTGTTCAAGAAGGCCGGGCTCGACCCGGACAAGCCGCCCGCCACCTGGCCCGAGGTCCGTGCGGCCGCCAAGAGGATAGCCGGGCTCGGCGGCGGCACCGTGGGCTACGCCGACTACAGCGCGCAGAACCAGGGCGGCTGGCACTTCACCGCCGAGCTGTACTCACAGGGCGGCAGCGTCGTGAGCGAGGACGGCAAGAAGGCGACCGTCGATACGTCAGAGGGGCGCGCCGTTCTGCAAAACCTGCATGACATGCGCTGGACCGACAACTCCATGGGCTCCAAGCAGCTGTTGATCATCAATGACGCGCTCCAGATGATGGGCGGCGGCAAGCTCGGCATGTACCTGGCCGCCCCGGACAACGTGCCGCGCATCGTCAAGGAGGCGGGCGGCGACTACAAGGACCTCGCGTTCGCCCCGATGCCCGGCGGAAAGGGCACGCTCATCGGCGGCGACGGCTACATGTTCAACAAGAAGGCGAGCCCCGCGCAGATCAAGGCGGGCCTCAAGTGGCTGGAGTGGACCTTCCTCACGCCCGGCAACGGCTTCCAGAACAACTACCAGCGCCTGGCCAAGGACGGCTCGCCCGTCGGCCTGCCCGAGCCCCGGCTGTTCACCGGCGCCACCGACGCCAAGGACCAGGAGCTCAAGAAGAAGTCCGCCAACGTCCCCGTCGAGAACTATCGGTCGTTCATCGACGGCAACCGCAAGCTCGACCTGAAGCTGGAGCCGCCGAAGGGCCAGCAGATCTACGCGGTTCTCGACGGCGCGGTCTCGGCGGTCCTCACCAAGAAGGACGCGGACATCGACCAGCTCCTGGAGGACGCCCAGAGCAAGATCGACGGCATCCTGGCGCGGGGCTGAGCCGGCGGTGAAGACAGCAGCACCCCCGGACCGCCCGGCGCGCGCCTTCCCGGCCGCGCGCCACCGCCCCGCACCGCGCCGCCCGAGCCCGCTGCGCCGCAGGCTCACCGACCAGGCCCGGGCCTACGGCTTCCTGATCGGCGGCCTGCTCTGCTTCGCGCTGTTCTCCTGGTACCCGGCGATCCGCTCCGTCGTGATCGCCTTCCAGAAGTACACGCCGGGAGCGGAGCCGGAGTGGGTGGGCACCGCGAACTTCACCCGGGTCTTCGAGGACCCCGAGTTCGGCGCCGCCTGGCGCAACACACTCACCTTCACGCTGCTCGCCCTCGCGATCGGCTTCGCGGTGCCCTTCCTGATGGCGCTCGTCCTCAATGAACTCCGGCACGCCAAAGCCTTCTTCAGGGTTGTCGTCTATCTGCCGGTGATGATCCCGCCGGTGGTCAGCGCCCTGCTGTGGAAGTGGTTCTACGACCCCGGCGCGGGCCTCGCCAACGAGGTCCTGCGCTTCGTGCACCTGCCCACCTCGAACTGGTCCAACGGCTCGGACACCGCGCTCCTCTCCCTGGTCATCGTGGCGACCTGGGCGAACATGGGCGGCACCGTCCTGATCTACCTGGCCGCGCTCCAGTCGATCCCGGGAGAGCTGTACGAGGCGGCCGAGCTGGACGGCGCGAACCTGTGGCAGCGGATCCGGCACGTCACGATCCCGCAGACCCGCTTCATCATCCTGATGCTGATGCTGCTTCAGATCATCGCGACGATGCAGGTGTTCACGGAGCCGTTCGTCATCACCGGCGGCGGACCGGAGAGTTCGACCGTCACCGTCCTCTACCTCATCTACAAGTACGCCTTCCTCTACAACGACTTCGGCGGCGCCTGTGCGCTCAGCGTGCTGCTGCTCATCGCCCTCAGCGCCTTCTCCGCGCTCTATCTGCGCCTGACGCGCGCCGACGACTGAGAGGAGCCCCGCCATGGCACCGAACGTGCGCACCCTCGTCTCGCCGCTCACCCTGTCCAGGCCGCGCGGCAAGGCCCTCTACTGGACCGTCTTCACCGGCGTCGTCCTGCTCTTCGCCCTCGCCTTCCTGTTCCCCGTGTACTGGATGGTCACGGGCGCCATGAAGTCCCCGGACGAGGTGACCCGCACCCCGCCGACCGTCATCCCGGAGAAGTGGCACACCAGCGGCTACACCGACGCCTGGGACCTGATGGACCTGCCGACGCACCTGTGGAACACGGTGGTGCAGGCGGCCGGGGCCTGGCTGCTGCAGATCGTGTTCTGCACGGCCGCCGCGTACGCCCTGTCCAAGCTGAGGCCCGCGTTCGGCAACATCATCCTCGGCGGCATCCTGGCGACGCTGATGGTGCCCGCGCAGGCCCTCGTCGTACCGAAGTACCTCACGGTCGCCGACCTGCCGTTCACGCACACCAACCTGCTCAACGACCCGCTGGCGATCTGGCTGCCCGCCGTCGCCAACGCCTTCAACCTCTATCTGCTCAAGCGGTTCTTCGACCAGATCCCGCGCGACGTCCTGGAGGCCGCCGAGATCGACGGGGCAGGCCGCATCCGCACCCTCGTCTCCATCGTGCTGCCCCTGTCGCGCCCCGTCCTCGGCGTCGTCTCGATCTTCGCGCTCGTCGCCGTCTGGCAGGACTTCCTCTGGCCCCTGATGGTCTTCTCCGACACCGGCAAGCAGCCCATCAGCGTGGCGCTCGTGCAGCTCTCGCAGAACATCCCGCTGACGGTCCTGATCGCCGCGATGGTGATCTCCAGCATCCCGATGGTCGCGATGTTCCTGGTGTTCCAGCGCCACATCATCGCCGGGATCAGCGCGGGCAGCACGAAGGGCTGACGCCCCCCTCCCCGCCGCAGCACCCCTCATACCTTCCTCATCCCCCGTGAAAGGCACTCACCGTGGGACAGCCCTCCCCTGCCTGGTGGCGCTCCGCCGTCATCTACCAGGTGTACGTCCGCAGCTTCGCCGACGGCGACGGCGACGGCACCGGAGACCTCGCGGGCGTCCGCGCCCGCCTCCCCCAGCTCGCCGAACTCGGCGTCGACGCCCTGTGGTTCACGCCCTGGTACGTCTCGCCGCTGGTCGACGGCGGCTACGACGTGGCCGACTACCGCGCGATCGACCCCGCCTTCGGCACCGTGGAGGAGGCCGAGAAGCTCATCTCCGAGGCGCGCGAACTCGGTCTGCGCACCATCGTCGACATCGTCCCCAACCACGTCTCCGACCAGCACCGCTGGTTCCAGGAGGCCCTCGCGGCGGGCCCCGGCAGCCCCGAGCGGGAGCGCTTCCACTTCCGGCCGGGCCGCGGTGCCCACGGCGAACTCCCGCCCAACAACTGGCCCTCCCAGTTCGCCGGCTCCACCTGGACCCGCCTGCCCGACGGCGACTGGTACCTCCACCTCTTCACGCCCGAGCAGCCCGACCTCAACTGGGCCCATCCCGAGGTGCGCGCCGAGCACGAGTCCGTGCTGCGCTTCTGGTTCGACCGGGGCGTCGCCGGGGTGCGCGTCGACTCCGCGGCCCTGCTGGCCAAGGACCCGCTCCTGCCCGACCACGACGAGGGCTCCGGCGCCCCCAACCCGTACATCGACCGCAACGAGCTGCACGACATCTACCGGTCCTGGCGGGCCGTCGCCGACGCCTACGAGGGCGTCCTGATCGGCGAGCTGTGGCTGCCCGAGCCGGAGCGCTTCGCCCGCTATCTGCGCCCCGACGAGCTGCACACCGCCTTCAACTTCGACTTCCTGGCCCGCCGTTGGGACCCGGCCGAGCTGCGCGCTTCCATCGAGGAGACGCTCGCCCACCACGCCCCGGTCCAAGCGCCCGCCACCTGGGTCCTGTGCAACCACGACGTGACGCGCACGGTGACCCGCTACGGCCGCGCCGACACCGGCTTCGCCTTCGCCACCAAGCGCCACGGCACCCCGACGGACCTCGCCCTCGGCACCCGGCGCGCCCGCGCCGCCGCCCTGCTCACGCTCGCCCTGCCCGGGTCCGTCTACCTCTACCAGGGCGAGGAGCTGGGGCTTCCGGAGGCGGAGATCCCCGAGGGCCGGGTCCAGGACCCGATGCACTTCCGCTCGGGCGGCACGGATCCCGGCCGGGACGGCTGCCGGGTACCGCTGCCCTGGGAGGCCGACGCCCCGCACGCCGGGTTCGGCACCTGGCCGTACGAGGAGCCCTGGCTGCCTCAGCCCGCCGACTGGCCCTCGTACGCCGTGGACCGGCAGGCCGCCGACCCGGACTCGATGCTCGGCCTCTACCGCGCGGCCCTCCGGCTGCGGCGCACGGAGCCCGAGTTCGGCGACGGCCCCCTCGCCTGGCTGGAGACCGCGCCGGAGGTCCTCGCGTTCGTACGGGACGGCGGCCTGCTCTGCGTGGTCAACGTCGGCCGGAAACCAGCCGAACTCCCGCCCCACACCGCAGTGTTGCTCACCAGCGGCCCGCTGGACGAGCGGGGGCGGCTGCCCGGCGACACGGCGGCGTGGCTGCGCGCCTGAGCGAGCCGGCGGAGGGGGTCAGCTCATCCACTCCGCCTCGTACGCCTTGTACGTGCCGTCGTGCGTGGCCAGGTGCACGAACTGGTCGACGTACTCCTTGAACGGCTCGTCGCCCCGCGGCAGCGCGTACGCCTTCTCGGAGAAGGTGAACGGCTTGTCGGGGTGGAGCGAGCACAGCTCCGGGTGGAGCTTCGCCTGGTAGCGGGTCTCACTGGCATCGGTCATCATCACGTCGGCCCGCTTGTCGATGATCTCCTGGAAGATCGTGGTGTTCTCCGGGTGGACCTTGATGGTGGCCTGCTTGATGTGCTCGCGCGCGAACTGCTCGTTGGTGCCGCCGGGGTTGACGATCACGGTGGTGCCGGGCCTGTCGATGTCCTTGATCGCCCCGGCGCCGTACTTCTCCTTGTCGGCGCAGCGCACGATGGGCGTCTTGCCGTCGGTGCGGGTCGGTTCGCTGAAGTACACGGAGCGGGCGCGCGGCAGCGTGATGGAGACGCCGCCCATCGCGATGTCGCAGCGCCCCGCCTTCAGGTCGTTCACCAGGTCCGCCCACGTGGTGGCGACGAACTTCGGCTTCGCGTCGAGGCTCTTGGCGAGGTCGCCCGCCATCTTGATGTCGATGCCGCTGTGGCCGCCGTCGGCGTCGAGCCGGGTGAAGGGGGCGTAGTCGCCGGTCGTGCAGACGCGCAGGACGCCCTTCTTGGGGACCGAGTCCAACAGGCTGGTCGTGCCGGGCCGTTGGTGGTGTCCGCCGCCTTGGGGTGCGGCGGGGGCTGCGGCCGTGACGGCGAGGACGCAGACCAGGGCGGACAGGGTGGCGGCGCGCTTCATGCGGGGGCTCCTCAACGGGTCAGCGGGGGAAGCTGGACAGGGGTCAGATCGGGCGCCGCATTCTCGTACGCGTCTTCGTCGAAGGGATACAGGGGGCGCACCACGCGGTGGTGGCCGAGGCGCACCAGGTCCTGGTCGACGCCGCCGGGGGTGAGGGCGAGCAGCCAGTCGGCGGCCATGGCGTGGAGCTCCGGCTCCAGGTACCCGATCTTGACCACGACCAGGTCGTAGGTGCGCGGGTCGATGCCGAGGCCGCCCTCGGCCGGGCCCATGAAGTCGGCGAGGGTATGGAAGGGCTTGCGGCGCCCGACCAGGATCACGGTCAGTCCGCCCACCTGGACGGCTGCCATGTCGACGCCCCGGTCGTAGGCGCCGCCCTCGGCCCGGTCCTTCTGGTCGGTGGCGCGCTGCAACGCCCGTACCGTGCCGGTGAGTTCGCAGGGCCCGCCGTGGCCGGTGTCGACCTTGCCGCCGACGGAGAGGGTGACCTCGGCGCCCACGCCCGCCGCGAAGCAGTGGGCGACGGCGGCCGGGTCGGTGATGCCCGGGTGCACGGCGGTCACGTCCCCGGAGCGGATCGCCTCGTGGGCGAGGAGCCTGCGCAGCATGTACGCGAGGTCGCCGGCACCGCCCGCGGTCGGGTTGTCGCCCGAGTCGCTGATGAGGAAGGGCCGCTTCGGTGAGGCGACGGCCTGGGCGATGCACTCCTCCGCGCTGCCCGTGGGCCCGACGAAGACGAAGTCGCGGCGGGCGTCCCAGTAGCGGCGGGCGAGCTTCTCGGCCTCGGCGGCGGCGCGTTCGCCGTCCTGACCGGTGACGACGATCGCGGCCTGGCAGCGCGGTTCGTCCGCCCAGGCGTAGCCGACCCACAGCGCGGCGTCGAGGATGCCGGGCAGCTGCTCGATGTCGGCGAGGGAGGCGTACAGGGACGTGGCGGGCTCCAGTCGGGTGCTGGTCTTCTCGCCGGGGAGCAGGACGGGCACCTGGACCCAGGCGCGGTGCGGGCGGGTGCCGTCCAGGAGGCAGCGCACCAGGTTGCGGGCGGCACGCTCGCGGGTGTCCCAGGCGTCCTCGTGCGGGGCGAGGCGGTGGGCGGTGAGGAGGTCGAGGGGCGCGGCGAAGCGGTGGGAGACGTTGCCGTGCAGGTCCATCGCGGTGGAGACCATGGGGCGTCCGGTGCCGTCCGGGGTGCCGACGTGGTCGAGGGCGGCGCGCACGGCCTCGGTCAGGTCGGCCTCGGCGTCGGTGAGGCCGACGACGCTCATGGCGCCGTGGATGTCGTAGACGAGGCCGTCGAGCGGACCGGACTCCCGGATGCGGGTGACCAGTTCGTCCTTGAGCGTCAGATACGACTCCGCTTCCACGGGCCCGCCGGGCAGCGACGTCGCGTGCAGCAGGGGCACCCACTCGACGGTGGCCGCGAGGTCGGAGTCCGCCCGGGTCCACGTATAGCGGTCGAGGAGGTCCTGCCCGCGGGTCCGGCGGAAGTCGTCCGTGGTGGAGCGGTGCGGGCAGAAGGTGGACGACTCGATGCCGATGCCGCCGATGCCGATCCGCAGGCGGCGGCCCGAGGCGGCGGGAGCGGGGGTGGTGCGGGTCATGCGTGGACGCTCTCTTCCTGGGGGGACGGGGCGGTGGTCGGAAGGTTCTCGCGCAGGGCGGTGAGCCCCGCGCCGAGCAGGCCCGCGTCGCGGCCGGTCACCGTGGTGGTGATCTCCAGGTCGGCGGTGGCGAGCGGCAGGCAGCGCTCGTAGAGGACCCCGCGGACGGCGGCCACGAGCGGCTCGGCGGTCGCGAGGGCGCCGCCGAGCGCGACGGCCTGCGGGTTGAAGAAGTTCACGACGACGGACAGGACGGTGCCGATGTGGCGTCCGGCGGCGCGGACGAGGGTGGTGGCCTGCGGGTCGCCGTCCGCGACCAGGCGCAGCAGCTCGTTGGTGTCGGCCACCACGACGCCCTGGACGGCGAGTTCGCGGATCAGGGCGGCGCCGCTGGCGACGGTCTCCAGGCAGCCGATGTTGCCGCAGCTGCACGGCCGCTCCCCCGCCGCCTCCACCCGGACATGGCTGATGTCGCCCGCGCAGCCCGCCGCGCCGTCGTGCGGACGGCCGGCCGCGACGACGCCGCTGCCGATGCCGCGCCCGGCCTTCACCACGACGAGGTGGTCGAGCTCGGGGCGGGCCGCGCGGTGCTCGCCGACGGCCATCATCGTGGCGTCGTTGGCGACGGTGACGGGCATGCCGAGGCGCTCGGCGAGGACGTCGCGCAGCGGGTAGCGGTGCCAGCCGGGCATCCGCGACGGGCTGAGGACGCGGCCCTCGGCGGGCTGGACGGGGCCGGGGAAGGCGACGCCGAGGGCGCGCACGGTGTGCCCGGACTCCCGCTGTGCGGCGGCGAGTTCGGCGACCCGCTCGCAGAGCCAGTCGACGGCGGACTCGGGGCCCGCCGTGATGTCGTGCGCCAGGTCGACGGCGTCACTGACCCCGCCGCCGACGTCGACGGCGCCGAGCCGGGCGTGGTGGCTGCCGAGGTCGGCGGCGAGGGCGACGCCGCCCTGCGCCCGGACCCGCAGCAGGCGTGGTCTGCGGCCCCCGCGTGAAGCGCCCTCACCGGACTCGGTGAGCAGCCCGGCCGCGACGAGCTCCTGGACGCGCGCCGACACCGTCGACGGGGCGAGCCCCAGCTCCCGTACGAGCTCGGTCCTGGAGGACGCGGCGCCCGAGGAGACCAGATGCAGGATGTGCTGCGCCAGCCCTTGCGCCGATCCTTGTTCGCCGACTGTCGTTCCGGCCACGCCGCCGCCCCCAATTGCCGTACTGCGATCCGCACTTGGTCCGTGCGCTTTCCGTGCTTGTTTCGACACCGACGCCAACACTAGGTCGAGACGAACGAAGTTGACCAGAGGTGCCATCGAACTCGAACGAAGCTATTGACTTGCTTTTCTCCCTCGTCCTAGCGTTCGGGCGCCCCTCCGACGAACCCAGGGAGACCCCTTGACCCTGCGCTCCCTCAGAACAGCAGCCGCCACGGCGATCGCCCTCGCGATCCTCGCTCTCACGGGGTGCACCCGCGAGGGCGGCCGCATCGACATGGGGCCCACCGGCGGCACCCCGGTGCGCGGCGGCACCGCGACGATGGCGCTGCCCCCGGCCGCGAGCCCCAACTGGATCTTCCCGATCGGCCCGCCGGGCTATGGCGCCTCGTACAACTACGGCATCCAGACGCTGCTGTTCCTGCCGGTGTACGACGCCGTGCAGGACCGGGCGAAGGGCGAGTTGACGACGCACGGGCCGAGCACCCTGGGCCTGAAGCCCCGGTACTCGGACGGCAACAAGACCGTGACCGTGCCGCTGCGCAAGGGCGTGCAGTGGTCGGACGGGACGCCGGTGACCGCCCGTGACCTGGAGTTCTGGTTCAACCTGCTCAAGGCGAACAAGGCGGACTGGGGCAACTATTCGGTCGGCACGATGCCCGACAACGTCAAGCGCTTCGAGACCGTCGACGACCACACCGTGCGGCTGCATCTGAGCCGCGCGTACAACCCGGACTGGTTCAGCGCCAACCAGCTCACGCTGATGCGGGCGCTGCCCCAGCACGCCTGGGACGCGAAGACCGACGGCGGCACACTGGGCGACTGGGACCGCACCCCGACGGGCGCGAAGGCGGTGTTCGCGCGGCTCACCCAGCACGCCAAGCGCCTCGGCTCCTACGCCTCCGACCCGCTGTGGAAGACGGTCAACGGCCCCTGGAAGCTGGCCGGATGGCGCGACAGCGGCCAGGTCACCATCGTCCCGAACGAGAAGTTCACCGGCCCGAAGTCCGAGCGGCCGCGCCTGGACAAGGTGGTCTTCAAGCCCTTCACGACCGCCGACTCCGAGTACAACGTGCTGCGTTCGGGAGGCGTCGACTACGGCTACATCCCGCCCTCGGTGATGGCGCAGAAGGAGAAGTTCGAGGACAAGGGGTACCGCGTCGACCCGTGGGAGGGCTGGGCGGTCACCTACATCGTCTACAACTTCAACTCCACCCACGCCGGGCCGATGATGTCCCAGCTCTACATCCGCCGGGCCATGCAGCACCTCGTCGACCAGAAGGCGATGAGCGACGTGATCTGGCAGGGCAGCGCCACCCCGACGCTCGGCCCGGTGCCGGTCACACCGAAGAGCCAGTACCTGTCGAAGGACATGGAGCACAACCCGTATCCCTTCTCCGTGCGCACGGCGAAGGAGCTGCTGTCCGCGCACGGCTGGAAGACGGTCGACGGCACGGCGCGGTGCATGCGTCCGGGGACCGGCGCCGACCAGTGCGGCAAGGGCATCGGCCGCGGCGACCCGCTGGAGCTGACCCTCCTGTCGCAGTCCGGCTCGACGGAGACGACGAACACGATGCAGGAGCTGAAGTCGTCGCTGTCCAAGGCCGGGATCGACCTGACCGTGCGGCAGCAGCCGCTCAACTCGGTGCTCGGCAACTCCGTTCCGTGCAAGGCGAAGGACCCGGGCTGCGACTGGGACATGTCGTTCTTCGGGACGGCCGGCAGCTGGTACTACCCGCTCAACCCCAGCGGCGAGCAGCTCTTCTCCACCGGCGCCTCGGCCAACTTCGGCAACTACAGCGACAAGAAGGCCGACCGGATCATCCGGGCCGTGCAGTACTCCCCCGACATGAAGGCCGTGCACGCCTACGGCTCCTACCTCTCCGAGCAGCTGCCGGTGATGTGGATGCCCAACCCCGCGTACCAGGTCTCCGTGATCCGCAACGACCTGCGCGGCATCGAGCAGAACCCGACCGTCACGTTCGCCCCGCAGCACTGGTACTACGTCAAGAAGAAGGGAGCCGCGAAGTGACCGGCTTCACCGGCTTTCTGATCAAACGCCTGCTCCAGGCCCTCGTGGTGCTCTTCCTCGTCTCGGTCATCGTCTTCGTGCTGCTGCACCTGCTGCCCGGCGGACCGGCCCGCGCGATCCTCGGCCCCAAGGGCACCCCGCAGCAGATCGAGCACTTCAACCACCAGCAGGGCTTCGACCGTTCGCTGCCCGAGCAGTACGTGCTGTACCTCAAGCGCCTGGTCACCGGCGACCTCGGCGAGTCCTTCAAGCTCAACTCGCCCGTCTTCGACCTGCTGAAGCAGCGGCTGCCCAAGACGCTGCTCCTGACGGTCCTGTCCACGGCCCTCGCCGTCGTGATCGCCGTGCCGCTCGGCCTGCTCCAGGCGGTGCGGCGCGGCCGGCTCGCGGACTACGCGCTGACGGGGCTCGCCTTCCTGATGTACGCGACGCCGGTCTTCTTCCTCGGCCTCATCATGATCATCCTGTTCGCGCAGGTGCTGCCGGTCTTCCCGGCGGAGGCGCCGCAGGGCGAGACGGTCGGTGAACTCCTGGGTGACCTCACGGGGTTGGTGCTGCCCGTCGTCACCATGGCGTTCGGCATCATCGCGATGTTCAGCCGCTACATGCGCTCGGCGGTGCTCGACAACCTCTCCGAGGAGTACGTCCGCACGGCGATGGCCAAGGGCCAGTCGAGCCGCCGCATCATGGTCAGGCACGTCCTGCGCAACGCCCTGATCCCCCTCGCGACGCTGCTCGGCCTCTACCTCCCGACCCTCTTCAGCGGCGCCCTCGTCGTCGAGTCGATGTTCAACTACCCGGGCATGGGGCTGCTGTTCTGGAACGCCGCGCAGGGCTCCGACTTCCCGGTGCTGCTCGGCGTGACCCTCGTCGTCGGCGTCGCCACCGTCCTCGGCTCGCTGCTCACCGACATCCTCTACGCCGTCCTCGACCCCCGCATCCGGAGCGTGGCATGACGTCCCCCGCTGTCCCCCGCACCGCACCGGGCCACGAGGAGGCCGCCCTCGCCACGCCCTCGCTGGCCCGCCGCACCCTGCGCGTCTTCACCGGCAACAAGCTGGCCCTGACGGGCGTGGTCGTCCTGGTGCTGCTGCTCGCCTTCAGCTACCTCGGGCCGCTGGTGTACGACACCGAGCAGGTCCACACCGACCTGGCGCAGGCCAACCTGTCCCCGGGCAGCTCCGGGCACCTCCTCGGCACCACCGACCTCGGCTACGACATGGTGGGGCGGCTCATGGTGGCCGGGCAGACCTCGCTCGAGATCGGCCTGGCGGCAGGGCTGTTGGCGACGCTCTTCGGCACCGTGTACGGCGCGATATCGGGGTACTTCGGCGGCTGGCTGGACGCCGTGATGATGCGCGTCACGGACGCGGCGCTCGCCATCCCGGCGATGTTCCTGCTGGTGGTCGTCGCCGCGATCATCACCCCGAGCAAGGGCGTCCTCGTCCTCATCATCGCCGCCGTGGCCTGGCTCTCCCCGGCGCGCCTGGTGCGCGGCGAGGCCCTGTCGCTGCGCGACCGCGAGTATGTGCAGGCCATGCGGATGATGGGCGGCGGCGGGGCGCGGGCCGTCGCCAAGCACATCGTGCCGAACGCGATCGGCACGGTCATCGTCAACTGCACGTTCCAGATAGCCGACGCCATCCTGTACGTCAGCTACCTCGCCTTCCTGGGGCTCAGCATCCCGCCGCCCGCCGCGGACTGGGGCTCCATGCTGTCGGCCGGGATCACCTACACGCAGAACGGCTACTGGTGGCTGATCTTCCCGCCGGGCATCGCGATCGTGCTGGTCGTCGCCGCGTTCAACTTCATCGGCGACGGGCTGCGGGACGCCTTCGACGTACGGCTGCGGAAGTAAGAGGGAGCGCCACGACATGACCGAACCCCTGCTCACCATCGACGAGTTGAGCGTCGACATCGTCGCCCGCGACCGCACCGTGCACGCCCTCGACAGCGTTTCCCTGTCCCTCGCGCCCGGCGAGGCCCTCGGCATCGTCGGCGAATCCGGCTCCGGCAAGACGATGACCGCGCTCGGCGTCCTCGGCCTGCTGCCGCCCGGCGGCAGGGTCACCGGCGGCCGGGTCCTCTTCGACGGCACGGACCTGGCGGCCGCGCCCGCGCCCGTCCTCCAGGACGTCCGCGGCAACACCGTCGGCATGGTCTTCCAGGACCCGCTGACCTCCCTCAACCCGACCATGACGATCGGGGCGCAGGTCGCCGAGCCGCTGCTCCTGCACCGCCCCGGCATCGGCCGCCGGGCCGCGTGGGCGCGCGCCGAGGAGATGCTGGGCCTCGTCGGGATGCCCCGGCCCGCCGAGCGCATGAAGGCATATCCGCACCAGCTGTCCGGCGGCATGCGCCAGCGCGTGGCGATCGCCATGGCGCTGGTCTGCGAGCCGAAGCTGCTGATCGCGGACGAGCCGACGACCGCCCTCGACGTGACGACGCAGCACCAGATCCTGGAACTCGTCGACGAGCTGCGCGACCGCCTCGGCATGGCGCTGATCCTCGTCACGCACGACCTCGGCGTCATCGCGCACCGCGTCGACCGCGTCGCCGTGATGTACGCGGGCCGGATCGCCGAACAGGCGGGCGTGCACGGCCTGTTCGCGCGCCCGCGCCACCGCTATACGGAGGCCCTGTTCGCGGCGCTGCCGGAGCGGGCCGCCGAGCGCGGCACCGCACTGCACACCATCCCGGGCCTGCCGCCCGCGCTCACGGTGCGGCCCACGGGCTGCCGGTTCGCGCCGCGCTGCGGGTTCGCGACGCAGGAGTGCCGGACGGCGGAGCCTGCGCTGGGCGTGGGTGACGGGGACGACGGGAGCGACGGGAGCGACGAGGGCGACGAGGGACATGCGTTCGCGTGCTTCCACCCGGTGCCGGTCGAGCCCGCTTCGGAGGCCGAGGTCGTGCTGCCGGAGGCGGTCCCCGCGGGCGACGCATCCGGCGCCCGCGACGTGCTCCTCGAACTCGACGCCCTGGTCAAGGAGTTCCCCCTCAAGGGCGGCCCCTTCTCGCGCGGCCGGGGCACGGTCAGCGCGGTCGGCGGGGTGTCCCTGGAGATCCGCAGGGGCGAGACGTTCGGGATGGTCGGCGAGTCGGGCTGCGGCAAGACGACACTGGGGCGGATCGTCGCGGGTTTGGAGCGGCCGACCGGGGGCGCCGTCCGCTTCGAGGGCCGGGACCCGGCGGAGCTCTCGCGCACCGAGCGGCGGGCGCACCGGCGCCGGGTGCAGCTGATGTTCCAGGACTCGTCCGCCGCGATGGACCCCCGGATGCGGGTCGGCGAGATCCTCCGCGAACCCCTCGTCATCCAGGGCGTCGGCTCCCGCGGCGAACAGGACCGGCTCGTCGGCGAGCTGCTCGACGCGGTGGGGCTGCCGCGCGGCGCCGTGCAGCGCTATCCGCACGAGTTCTCCGGCGGCCAGCGCCAACGCCTCGGCCTGGCCCGCGCGTTGACGCTCTCCCCCGACCTGGTGGTCGCCGACGAACCGGTCTCGGCGCTCGACGTCTCCGTGCAGGCACAGATCCTCAACCTGATGCGGGAGCTGCAGCGCGAGCGCGGTCTGACCTACCTGTTCATCTCGCACGACCTGGCCGTGGTGCGGCACCTCGCGGACACGGTCGGCGTGATGTACCTGGGCAAGCTCGTCGAGACGGGGCCCGCGGAGCGGGTGTACGCGCGCCCGCTGCACCCGTACACGCGGGGGCTGCTCGACACGGTCAATGTGCCGGACCCACAGGCGGCTCTCGCGCATGCGGCGGACCGGGCGCCGCTGCGCGGGGAGGCCCCGTCGGCGGCCGCACCGCCCACGGGCTGCCGCTTCCGCACCCGCTGCCCCGTCGCCCAGGAGGTCTGTGCGACCACGGAGCCACCGGTGAGCACGCCGGACGGGGCGGGGCACCGGGTGGCGTGCCACTTCCCGCTGACGGAGCGGGTGGGGGCGGCCACCGGGTGAGGTCCCCGCCGGGAAGGGCTGAGGAGCTAGCGTCGACGCCGTGAACGACTCTCACGTGACCGGCTCGCCCGCCATCAGCTCGCACGCGACCGGCAGCTCTCTCTGGGACACCCTGACGCGGCGGCCCGTCGTCCTGGACGGCGGCCTCTCCAACCAGCTGGAGGCCGCCGGGCACGACCTGTCCGACGCCCTGTGGTCGGCGCGGCTGCTCGCCGACGAGCCCGAGGCGATCACGGCGGCCCACCGCGCGTACTACGCGGCGGGCGCCGAGGTCGCCATCACGGCCAGCTACCAGGCGACGTGCGAGGGCTTCGCCCGGCACGGCATCGACGCCGCCCGCACCGGGCAACTCCTGCGCCGCAGCGTGGAGTTGGCGCGGGAGGCGGCGGACGCGGCGGGCGGACGCACCGTGTGGGTGGCCGCGTCGGCGGGCCCGTACGGGGCAATGCTGGCTGACGGGTCCGAGTACCGGGGCCGGTACGGGCTGAGCGTCGCCGAGCTGGAGCGCTTCCACCGGCCGCGCCTGGAGGTCCTCGCGGACGCGGGCCCCGACGCGCTGGCCCTGGAGACCGTGCCCGACACCGACGAGGCGCGGGCGCTGCTGCGTGCGGTGCGCGGCCTCGGGGTCCCGGCGTGGCTGTCGTACAGCGTCGCCGGGGACCGGACGCGGGCCGGGCAGCCGCTGACCGAGGCGTTCGCGCTGGCGGCGGACGCCGACGAGGTGCGGGCGGTGGGCGTGAACTGCTGCGATCCGCGCGACGCGGCGGCCGCGGCGGCTCTCGCCGCGCGCATCACGGGCAAGCCGGTGGTGGTCTACCCCAACAGCGGGGAGACCTGGGACGCCGCCGCCCGGGCCTGGCGCGGCCCTTCCCGCTTCACGGCCGGGCAGGTCGAGGGGTGGGTGGCGGCGGGCGCGCGGCTCGTCGGTGGCTGCTGCCGGGTGGGGCCGGAGGCGATCGCCGGGGTGGCGGGGAGCCTTGCGGGGCCTGCGCCGGACGGACCGGACGGACCGGACGGATCAGTGGGACCGGGCGGGCGGGGTGCGTGAGCACGGTGGGCGAGGTGCGTGAGCGCTGCGGGCGAGGCACGTGAGCACGGTGGAGCCGCCGGGCTGATTCCTCGAACAAGGCTCTGGCCTGCGAAAGGAGCGGGTCCGGGGGAGATTGTCAGTGGTCGGGTCCAGACTGGCGGCAGTACCTCTGAACCTCAGACAACGACGTCCTGGAGGTGGTCGGCGATGGCCGACGTACTTCTCACCGTGGGAACCCGCAAGGGCCTGTTCATCGGCCGCCGCACCGGCGGCACCTGGACCTTCGACGACAGCCCGTACTTCAACGCCCAGGCCGTGTACTCGGTCGCGATCGACACCCGCACCTCCGCGCCCCGCCTCCTCGTCGGCGGCGACAGCGCGCACTGGGGCCCGTCCGTCTTCCACTCCGACGACCTGGGCCGGACGTGGACGGAGCCCGCCAAACCCGCCGTGAAGTTCCCCAAGGACACGGAGGCGTCCCTGGAGCGGGTGTGGCAGCTGCACCCGGCCGCCGCCGAGCCGGACGTGGTGTACGCGGGCACGGAGCCGGCCGCGCTCTACCGCTCCGAGGACCGCGGCGAGACCTTCGACCTGGTGCGCCCGCTCTGGGAGCACCCGACGCGCTCGAAGTGGGTGCCCGGGGGCGGCGGCGAGGGGCTGCACACGATCCTCACGGACGAGCGGGACCCGCGCGCCGTGACCGTCGCGGTGTCCACGGCCGGGGTGTTCCGCACGACGGACGGCGGGGCGAGCTGGGCGCCGTCCAACTCGGGTGTCGCGGCGGTGTTCCTGCCCGACCCGAACCCGGAGTTCGGGCAGTGCGTCCACAAGGTCGCCCGGGACGCCGCCGACCCGGACCGGCTGTATCTGCAGAACCACTGGGGGGTGTACCGGAGCGACGACGCGGGCGCCCACTGGACCGACATCGGCGAGGGCCTCCCCTCGGACTTCGGCTTCGCCGCGGTAGCCCACCCGCACCGCGCCGAGACGGCGTACGTGTTCCCGATCACCGCGGACGCGGACCGGGTCCCGGCCGACCACCGCTGCCGCGTCTACCGCACTCCGGACGCGGGCAAGAGCTGGCAGCCGCTCTCCGCCGGCCTCCCCGAGGAGGACCACTACGGCACGGTGCTGCGCGACGCCATGTGCACGGACGGCACGGACCCGGCAGGCGTCTACTTCGGCAATCGGAACGGGGAGGTGTACGCCTCGGCGGACGACGGCGACAGCTGGCAGCAGCTCGCCGCGCACCTGCCGGACGTGCTGTGCGTACGGGCGGCGGCCATCGGGTGACGCGGGCGAGGTGCCGCGTGGACGGGGGGCGCGGCCGTCGGTTGATGGCGCCCCCCGTTACGGCAGTAGAGTGACGCCCCGTGGCACCACGACCCTTGCATGAAATCGTCGAACCGGGCTGGGCGAAGGCCCTGGAGCCGGTCGCCCAACAGATCGCTTCCATGGGCGACTTCCTGCGATCGGAGATCGCCGCGGGACGCACCTACCTCCCGGCGGGGGCGAACGTTCTGCGCGCCTTCCAACAGCCCTTCGACGACGTCCGCGTCCTGATCGTCGGCCAGGACCCCTACCCGACACCGGGGCACGCGGTGGGCCTCTCGTTCTCGGTCGCGCCCGAGGTGCGGCCGCTGCCGGGCAGCCTCATCAACATCTTCCGCGAGCTGAACACCGATCTCGGCCTGCCCCAGCCCGCCAACGGCGACCTCACGCCATGGACCCGCCAGGGCGTCCTGCTGCTCAACAGGGCGCTCACCACGGCCCCGCGCAAGCCTGCCGCGCACCGGGGCAAGGGCTGGGAGGAAGTGACCGAGCAGGCGATCCGGGCGCTCGCCGGGCGCGGCCGGCCGATGGTGTCGATCCTGTGGGGACGGGACGCGCGCAATCTGCGGCCGCTCCTCGGCCAGTTGCCGTCGGTGGAGTCCTCGCACCCCTCCCCGATGTCGGCGGACCGCGGCTTCTTCGGGTCGCGCCCGTTCAGCCGCGCCAATGAACTCCTCGAACGCCAGGGGGCGCAGCCGGTCGACTGGCGCCTTCCGTGACGTCCGTAACGTCCGTGACCTCCGACGCCTCCGTGACCGTCTTGGGCGTCGACTCCGGCGGCTCGGGGCTGCGGGTCGGCCTGGGGCTGCCCGAAGGGGCGGCCCCCGTCGCGCCGTTGACCTCGGCGGAGCCGGTGCGGACCGGGGCACGCGGCATCGACGCGGAGCACCTCCTATCGCAACTCCTGCCCATGGCGCGGGAGTTGCTGCAGCGGTCCGGTGCGGGACAGCTGGCCGCCGTGGCGATCGGCGCCGCCGGGATGGCGACGCTCGGCGACGACCTGCGCGCCGAACTGCCCGCCGCCCTGGCGCGGGAGCTCGGTGTGCGCCGTCTCGTCCTCGCCGCGGACGCCGTCACCGCGTACGCGGGCGCGCTCGGCACCCGGCCGGGCGCGCTGGTCGCGGCGGGCACCGGCCTGATCGCTCTCGGCACCGACCTCGCCGGGTGGCGCCGCACCGACGGCTGGGGCCATCTGCTGGGCGACTGCGGCGGCGGGGCGTGGATCGGGAGGGCGGGCCTCGAGGCGGCGATGCGCGCGCACGACGGCAGGGACGGCGGTTCGGCGATGCTGCGCACCAGCGCCGAGAAACGCTTCGGGCCGCTGTCGGACCTGCCCGGGCAGCTCTACCCGCGCACCGACCGCCCGGCGTTCCTCGCCTCCTTCGCGCCCGAGGTGGGCGCGTGCGCGGCGGACGACCCGGTCGCGGCCGGGATCCTGCGCACCGCGGCCCGGCACATCGCGGAGTCCGCTGCCGCCGCCTGCCCGGCGACGGACCCAGGCACTCCTCCGTGTGAAATTGCCCTCACCGGCGGCCTGTTCAGGCTGGGCGAACCGCTCCTCGGGCCGCTGACGGAGGAGTTGGCGCGGCGCCTTCCGCACGCACGGCGGGTCCCGGCCGCGGGCGACCCGCTGGACGGGGCGGTGCGCATCGCCACGGACCTCGCCGGGGGCCGCCTGGCGCTCCCCCGGGACGCCCGGCTGCTGACGGTCCATGCGGCAGGCGCCGGTGACGCCCGCACGGAAAGCGGCAGTTGACCAACTACGCAATGCTTTGCACCTGAACCGACAAAACCGGACGTATACCGCCCACCTGCACCCTCCCTAAACGGGAGGACCCGACAAGCCAGTAGCATGCGGCGCCATGAGCTCCCCCACTGGGCCCGCTTCCGGCCTGCCCGTACGAATGCCGCGACCCCGCCAGCCCGGTCGGCACCGCCGCCCGGAGCCCGTGGCGGCTCCTGAGGGAGCACCCGCGCTCGTCCTCGCCGTGCCGGGTGCCCCCAGCAGCACGACCCGTTCCATCGCCGAGGAAGTCGTGAGCATCGCCCGCTCCGAGCTGCCCGGCCTCGACGCCCGCATCGGTTACCTGGACGGGGAGGAGGACGCCACCACCACCTCGTTCCCCGAGTTCCCCTCGCTGCACTCCGTGCTCGCGCACGCCGCCGCCCAGCGCACCGCCCGCATCGAGCAGGCCCGTGCCGCGGGCGCCGAGGTGGCGGAGCCGGAAGGGCCCGTCGCCGTCGTGGTGCCGCTGCTCGCGGGCCCCGACAACGCGCTGATGCGCCGCGTCCGCCAGTCCGTCATGGAGAGCCGCACCGCCGCCGAGCTGACCGATGTGCTCGGCCCGCACCCGCTGCTCGCGGAGGCCCTGCATGTGCGCCTCTCCGAGGCCGGTCTGGCCCGCGCCGACCGCGCCCGCCTGTTCACCGTGGCGACCGCGGCGGACGGCATCGTCCTGGCCACGGTCGGCGGCGAGGAGGCCGTGCAGGCGGCCGGGATCACCGGCATGCTGCTCGCGGCGCGCCTCGCGGTGCCCGTGATGGCGGCGGCCCTGGACCAGGAGGGCGCGATCGCGGCCACCGCCGAGCAGCTGCGCGGCTCCGGCTCCGGCCAGCTGGCGCTCGCCCCGTATCTGATCGGCCCGGAGGTCGACGCGGGTCTGCTCGACGCGGCCGCGAAGGAGGCGGGCTGCTCCGTGGCCGAGTCGCTGGGCGCCTACCCGGCGATCGGCAAGCTGGCCCTGTCGAAGTACACGACGGCCCTCGGCATCACACCGCAGCAGCCCTCGGGCACGCCGGTGCGCTGAGGCGCTCCAGGCATACATACGGCGATGGGCCCGCCCCCTGCTTCGGGGGG